>JADLEX010000012.1 GCA_020845895.1 Deltaproteobacteria bacterium
ACGAAGCCCGTTTCCGCGAACGTCAGATCAACTCCCTCAAACGCAGGGCCAAGGAACTCGGGCTTGAAATCCTCGGAGACTTGAAAACAACGACCGCTGTTTCTTAGGAGCGAAGCGAAGGATCTGGACGGAACTCGCGGCTAGACCCTTCGCTGCGCTCAGGGTGACACGTGTTCCAACCAGAGCCTTCGCTTCGCTCAGGGTGACAGGAAGCGGGCTCAGGGTGACAGCACCGGAGACGTTCAGGGTGAGAGACGTGGAGACGATTATGCCGACATCGGCCGGAATTCCGCCAGGAAGTGCTTGAGGTGGTCCGGCGCGTACGTGATCTCGTAGCCCGGAATCTCGACCGCGTGATGCACGCAGTCGATGATCGTCTCGGCAACGAAGTCGATGTGGCGGTCGGTGTACACGCGTCGGGGAATCGCGAGACGCACCAGGTCGTTGTCGGGATAGATCGTCCGACCGGTCGTGGGATCGGTTTTGGCGAACATCACCGAGCCGATTTCGACCGCGCGCACACCGCCGCGCCGGTACAGCTCACACGACAGTGCCCAGCCGCGCAGCCGCTCGATCGGCAGATGGCGGCAGATGGCGTTGGCGTTCAGATACACCGCGTGGCCGCCCGGCGGGTGGATCATCGGCACGCCGTTTTGCGCGAGCCGCTTGTGCAGCCGCCCGACCTGTTCGACGCGTTGTTCGAGCGTCGCGATGTCGAGCCCTTCCTTCAGGCCGATCGCGATCGCCTCCATGTCGCGGCCCGCGAGCCCGCCGTACGTGACAAAGCCCTCGACCACGACCATCAGTTCGCACACGCGGCGAAAGATCGCGTCGGAATCGGTGGCGAAATATCCGCCGATGTTCACAAAGCCGTCTTTTTTCGCGCTCATCAACACTCCGTCGCACAGCGCGAACATCTGCGCGGCGATTTCGGTGAGCGTTTTGTCGCGATAGCCGTCCTCGCGCATCTTGATGAAGTAGCAGTTCTCGGCGTAGCGCGCGGCGTCGATGTACAGCGGAACGCCGTGGCGCAGGCAGATCTCGCGCGCGGCGCGCAGATTGGCGAGGCTCACGGGCTGGCCGCCGTTCGAGTTGTTCGTCACCGTCATGATGACCGCCGCAACATGGCGGGTTTTGTCCGAGAGCCACGTTTCGAGCATTTCCAGATGGATGTCGCCCTTGAAAGGATCGGTGCGTTCCAGGTCGCGGCTCGCCGCGCACGGGATGTTGACCGGATCGCCGCCCTTCGTCTCGACGTTCGCCTGCGTGGTGTCGAAATGCGTGTTGGAAAGGACCACGTCGCCGGGTTTCAGGATCGCGCCGAAAAACAGGTTCTCGGCGCTGCGCCCTTGGTGTGTGGGCACGACGTGTTTTTTGCCGGTGATCGCGCGCACCGTTTCCTGCAAATGGAAATAGCTGTTGGACCCGGCGTAGGACTCGTCGCCGATCATGATGCCGGCCCACTGCCGATCACTCATCGAGCCCGTGCCCGAATCGGTGAGCAGATCGATCGTGACCTGGCGCGCGGCGAGCTTGAAGGGATTATAGCGGGCGGCCTCAATCGCCTTTTCGCGCTCGGCGCGATCGAGGATCGGAATCCGTTCGACCATCTTGATTTTGAAGGGTTCGAAAGGCAGCGGTTTCATGGGGACTCCGACGGGTAGCCGGTTGGCCGCGCGACAATAGCAACTTCACCCGTGCGTGTCATTCGCGCCATTTCGACTCTCGACCGAAGGTGCCGAGGTGGAAGGAGGTCCCGGTTCCCTGGTTCGCCCTGCGGCTGCGGCGGTCAGGTTTGCCGAAAGGACGGGCGATCCTTCGTCGACGACCGAAAGTGCGCGGGCAACATGGACAAAACGGATAAAACGTAACTATATCCAAAAATTTAAAGAAAAACGATAATCGTTTTGCTTATAAATCGATGAGATACGCCAATATAATGGCGTAAATGTCAAATACACAGTCAAATATTTGTTCTCAGTCCAAAATTTCGACACTTCGCTGAGCCGGCAGTGAGGACAATTTTCGCTCAAATCCTACAGAATCCACGATGCGCCCGCCAGTCAATTTCTCAACTCGTTGAATTCTTGACGGAAATTCCGCGCGCGGCGCATGCCCTGCGTTTCACCCTCGACCGTAAATTTCGCCGTCGCCCCGCACCTCACTGGCACGAGCCTTGCGATGCTTAGGCGCGGTTGCGGGGGTTGAGGAGATCGATCGAAGGGATTCGTCGAAATCGGGGGAGCAACGATGGGCGCCACACGGATGATCGGAGCCAGGGACTTGAAGGAAATCCAGACCCACGAGATGGATGTCGCGGCGTTTGAACTCACGCAGCGCGATTCCTGTCGTTTCCGTTCCACGCTCGACGTCAAGTCCGGCGATGTCGTGCTGATCAAAGCCTCTTTCAAGAATGCCTGCGAAGAGCAGGAGGACGAAGAATACGATCCCCGGTGCGTCTATCGCCGTCGGGTGGTGCCGTTCGTCACGCGAATCCAATCGGTGACGAATCTGAAGAGCGGTGCGCGATCGGTGCGCGCCAGCATTGAGCGCATCACCCCCGGCGATCACCGGTTTTTCCTGACGAAATACGTTAACGAGCGGGACGAAGGCGTCACCTTCGATTTCGAGGCCCGCCTGATTCGCTACGTGTCCTAAAGGGTCTTTTTCATAGATCGTGTTCACGAACCTCGCGCGATCGGTCATCCCCCTTCCGATCGCGTGAGCGGGCGAGCTGCCGGCGGCGCATGACCGGCGGACCGCCCACGAGTCGCGAACCAATGTCGGCGAGCCGCGTTCCCCGGCGCATCGCGTCGATCGGCTCCCGGCATGTCGCGTCTGCTCCTTTCCATTCCCTTCGCGCGGCGCCCCGCATTCGGGGCGCCATTTCTTTTCACGACGCCGCCTTGACATCGCCCGCCGCGTCGGGGCAGTTTGAGCACTTCATTCATTTGGAGGTTCCCCGATGCTTCGCGGTCGAAGGCTCGTTGCGCTCGTCCTGATCCTGTCCGTGTTCGCGCTGTCGAACGCGTCGTGCGTCGGCGATTTCGCGCTGACGAATAAGCTGCTCAAATGGAATCAGGGTCTGAACAAGTGGCTCGGCAGCTTCGTCCTGCTCATTTTCATCATCATTCCGGTTTACGGCGTGACGCTGCTGATCGACTGGATCATTCTCAACGTCATCCAGTTCTACGGCGGAAACAACCCCATCTCGCTGAATGGTGAGCCGGTCACGAAAGAGGCCGCCTTCGGCGACACCTGCGTGGCGATGACCATGCGGCCCGGCGCGACGCTCGACGTGGACATCGTCTCCACCGACGCCAACGGCGTCAGTCGCACCCTTATCGTTCGTGAGACCGAAGACGGCCGATTGGACGCACGTCTGGTCGAAAACCACGCCGTCACGAGCCGCCTGTCGGCGTATCTCGCGGATGACGGCGCGGTGGTGCGTTCGGTGGATGGAAAGTCCGAGCATTTCGACGAGAGCGAAGTCCGCGAGGTCGTCGAAGGCTCCCAGGGCATGACGCGCTTCGCGTTCGCCGGCGCGTACTGACCTCAATTCCGGAAAGATACGACGGGCGGCTCGAAAGGGTCGCCCGTTTTGCATGGACACACGGCGCGGACTCAAACACCGGTTCACCGTCCGTTTCGGTCACAATTGACGCGCCACGCCATCGGCGTATGATCCCGCTTACATTCGGCGGGACGACTCCCGCTTGACAGCCTTGGGTCCCCGGCTTTATAACGACGACTATGTTGATCGAATAAGTCGGGATTGAAATGTCGAATCTCGTGTCCCAGAAATGCTTTTACGGGATCAAGGCCGTTTTCGAGCTCGCGCGGACGAACTCGGACGAGCCGGTGAAAATCCACCAGATCGCGGACAGGCAGAACATTCCGATCCGTTTTCTCGAGGCGATTCTGCGTCAGCTTCGTCAGGGCGGGTTTGTGGATTCGCGGCGGGGCGCGGAAGGCGGATATTTGCTCGCGCGGCGGCCCGGAAAGATCCGGGTCGGCGACATCATCTCGTTTTTCGAGGGAGAGGTCGGCGCGTTTACGGCGAGCGAAAACGGTTCGGCGCGGGATCGCGGCGCGTCGGACATGGTGCTCGACGAGATGTGGGCGCAGAGCCGGACGGCGCTCGCGGATGTGTTCGACTCCTGGACGATCCAGGATCTGGTGGATAAAGCGGAGGCTCTCAAGAGCCGTTACACGATGAATTTTTCGATCTGATTATCAGACCCGGCAACGGGATTTGCATCGGATTTTCTCCTGAGCACGCGGACACACAGCGAGATTCGAGACGGTTATCGGGGCCTTCGGGACTCCCGGGAGATCCTCATGCGCGCCGCGGCGGACTTCGGCGCCCACTGCGCCCTCGCGTGCAGTTTCGGACCCGAGGACATCGTGCTGCTCGACCTGATGCGCGAGGCCGCGCCATCGCTGGGCGTTTTCGCGATCGACACGGGCCGGCTGCACGAGGAGACCTACGAGATCGCCGAGCGCGCGGCCGATTTTTTCGGCTTGCGCGTCAAGTGGTACGCGCCGGATCGAGATGCCGTGGAACAGCTCGAAAGCGCCAAGGGGCTCTATTCGTTCCGCCAATCGCTCGAAAATCGACACGAGTGCTGCGGCATCCGCAAGGTTGAGCCGCTCGGACGGGCGCTCGCCGGTCTACGTGCGTGGATCACGGGACGCCGGCAGGAGCAGAGCGTCACGCGTTTTGGTCTGAATTTCTTTGAAGACGACGCCGAGCGCCCGGGCGTGCTCAAGCTCAACCCGCTCGCCGAGTGGACCTCGGCGATGGTCTGGGCGCACATCCGCGAACGCGGATTGCCGTACAACGCGCTGCACGACCGGGGTTTTCCGTCGATCGGCTGCTCGCCCTGCACCCGCGCGGTGGCCGCCGGCGAGGACGAGCGCGCGGGGCGATGGTGGTGGGAGACGCCCGAAAACAAGGAGTGCGGGCTGCACGTCGCGGCGACGCACGCGTCTTGAGGTGAATGATGGACCATCTGGACCGTCTGGAAAGCCAAAGCATCTACATCCTTCGGGAGGCGTTTCGCCACTTCAAGGACATCGCGATGCTCTGGTCGATCGGCAAGGACTCGACCGCGCTTTTGTGGATGGTGCGCAAAGCGTTTTTCGGCCGCGTTCCGTTTCCGCTGCTGCACATCGACACGACGTACAAATTCCCCGAGATGATCGAGTTTCGCGACCGTCTCGCGCGCGATTGGGCGCTCGATTTGCGCGTCGGCATCAACCATGACGCCAACGTGCAGGGCATCACGCCCGACAAGGGCCGGTTCGAGTGCTGCACGGCGCGCAAGACCGTCGGGCTCAACCAGCTTCTGGAGCAGGGCGGTTTCAAGGGCGTGATCCTGGGCATCCGGCGCGACGAAGAGGGCTCGCGCGCCAAGGAGCGGTTCTTTTCGCCGCGCGACCGCAACAACGAGTGGAACTTCAAGGACCAGCCGCCGGAGTTGTGGGATCAGTTCAACACCGCGTTCGGCGAGGACACGCACGTGCGGATCCATCCACTGCTGCACTGGACCGAGCTGAACATCTGGGAGTACATCCGCCGCGAGGACATCCCCGTGTGCGGGCTGTATTTCGCGCGCGAGGGACGGCGGTTTCGGAGCCTGGGCTGCATGCCCTGCAACTTCCCGACGAAGTCGGACGCGTCGACGATCGACGAGATCATCGAAGAGCTGAAGGTGACGAAGGATCCCGAGCGCGCAGGCCGCGCCCAGGACCACGAAAAGGCCTACATGATGCAGAAACTTCGTTCCATGGGGTACATGTGAACGCCACCGCCCTGCAGGAACCCGGGAGAAAACTCGCCATGGACGCGCACAACGCCCTGGCCATCGTCATCGTCGGCCACGTCGATCACGGCAAGTCGACGCTCATCGGCCGGCTCTTTTTCGACACGGGCTCGCTCCCCCGCCAGCGCTACGACGAGATCGTCGAGACCTGCCGTCGCCAGGGGCGCGAGTTCGAGTTCGCCTATCTCATGGACGCGCTGGAAGAAGAGCGCGAGCAGAACATCACCATCGAGACCGCCCAGAGTTTCTTCAAGACCGAGCAGCGCCCCTACGTCATCATCGACGCGCCGGGCCACAAGGAATTCCTGAAGAACATGATCACGGGCTCGTCGGCCGCGGACGCCGCCGTGCTGCTGGTGGACGCCGCCGAGGGCGTGCGTGAGCAGACTCGCCGCCACGCCTACGTGCTGTCGCTGCTGGGCATTCGGCAGATTCTCGTCGTCATCAACAAGCTCGACTTGGTCGACTGGTCGCAGCGCGTGTTCAACGAGGTTTCGGCCGACATCACGCGGTTCCTGCATGGCCTGGGACTCGCCGCCTCGTTCATCGTGCCCATCAGCGCGCGCGATGGCGACAACGTCGTCAATCGTTCGGAGCGCTCGCCCTGGTTCACCGGGCCGACGATCGTCGAGGCGCTCGACGAATTTGCGCCCGCCGCGGGCAACGAGGAACTGCCCCTGCGTTTCCCGATCCAGGACATCTACAAGTG
>JADLEX010000013.1 GCA_020845895.1 Deltaproteobacteria bacterium
CCGGCAGGCGGCGTTCGCCCACGGGAGGTGTTCTTTGCCGAGACCGAGCAAGTTTACCGATGTGCGGAAGTACGAGATCGCGATGGAGCTGATTTCCGGCAAGTCCTCGCCTGGGGGAGGTTTGCCGAAAGTGGGAGATCAGCTCGACTTACGCCTGCACGTTGAAGAACCGGGCGTTGGAGGTGATGCGTCAGGGGATCAGCCGTCCGCCGGGAAAACCGTCTGTCGAACTGGAGTCTTTGCGTAAGCGCGTGGCGGACCTGGAGCAGCTCACCGGGGATCAGGCGCTGGTGATCCGTGCCTTTAAAGAATCGCCCCCGTCGTCGTCGGTCAGTGTGTCGGATTGGGCGTCGTCATCGGATGCGACCACGTCATCCTCTCCCCCTCCGGAATGGTCGGAGGAGGCCGAGTCGCCGGCGTCGCACCCTCCGGCAAAAAGAGCGCTAACCAGAATTGCGACGATGGCGAACCGAAATGCGGTCATGGGTACTCCACGCGGTGAGGAACGAGCGGAAAAATTGTCAGTCTTTCACGACCTGGATGGCAATCGAGGCGCGCCGATCTAAAGTGACAACCGTGATTTTGCCCGGAATGAGACAGGGATGAAACCCGGACGCGCCAGCCGGACTGCGCAGTTCGCGGCGGGGTTTCGCGCGCTCGAGACCGCGCGACGCCCGGCGCGCGATCGTCTCGTCGAAGATCCGTTCGCCGTGCACTTTCTGCCCGCGTCGATGCGTGCGCTCGTCCGCGTGTCGGCGTTGCCCGCGCTCGGCGGACTGGTGCGCGCGAACGTCGAGCGCAACTGGCCGGGCGCGATGACCTCGGGTGTCGCACGCACGCGCCTGATCGACGATTGGGTGCGCGACGCGGTACGCGACGGCATCGACCTGATCGTGATTCTGGGCACAGGGTTCGACAGCCGTGCGTACCGATTGCCCGAACTCGCGACCATGCGCGTTGTGGAGATCGACCACCCCGACACGCAGGCACTCAAGCGAGCGGGCATCGCGCGGCTTGTCGGCACGCCACCGGCAAATGTCGCGTACCTTGCCGCCGACCTGTCGAGCGCCGATCTTCGCGATGTGCTGCGTGCATCGAATCTGAATCTGTCGCGCCGGGCCTTCGTGATCTGGGAAGGCGTCACGCACTACCTGCCCGCAATGTCCGTGGAGCGCACGCTGCGCGAGATCGCGACGACCTGCGCTCCGGGCAGCCGACTCGTCTTCACGTACATTCATCGGGGGCTGATCGACGGGACGATCGCGTTCGATGGCGCGAATCTTTCCCGCGACCGCGTGTCCGGCGAGGGCGAACCGTGGATCTTCGGCTTCGACCCCGCGTCGCTCGCGACCGACCTCGCCGCGTACGGCCTGACGCTCTGCGAAGACCACGGCGCGGACAACTACCGCGCGCGCTATTGGGGCGAGGCGGGTCGGCGGATGAGGGGATTTTCGTTTTACCGCGCGGCGTTGGCGGAGGTGCCGCGCGAACGCCTGACGAGCCCGCCCGGCAGGCCTGCCTGACTGGACATTTGTGGGGACATTTTCGCGGACACCGATTAATGGTATTCGCCTTTAACTAATTGATATATAAGAGTTCTGAGTAGACACTTGAGAGGACTTCGATGCGGGAATACGAACGGACACACCCTTGGCTGAAGTTCGCCGTCTCCCTCGCCGAGGCGCCACCGGCTTTTTGGTTCGCGCTCGGAGAATGCCAGTCGAAGTGCGAGCACATCGCTGGTGTTCCGCTCCGGCCTGCCACGCGTCGGCGGCTACACCAGATCTATCTTGCCAAAGGCAGTCTGGCATCCGCGGCCATCGAAGGGAACACGCTCACCGAGGAGGAGGTCCTGGGCAGCCTCGAAGGCCGTTCGCCGCAGAACGTGCCGACCTACATGGAGCGCGAGGTCCGCAATATCATTGACGCGGCGAACGAGATGATCCGTCGGCTTGAGACGCGCGAGAAACTCGACGTGACGCCGCAACGAATCTGCGAACTCAATCGGTTGGTGCTGAGCGAGCTCGACCCGGGCGAAGGGATTCGAGGCGGCGAACTCCGCACGTGGCCGGTTCATATCGGTGGAGTCTATCGGGGCGCACCACATGCCGACTGCGAGTTTCTCGTGCGGAGAATGTGCGAGTTTTTGAATGACGAGCGGACCTTCGATCCCACCCCGGGCATGGAGATTGCCTTTGCGATCCTCAAGGCCGTCATTTCCCACGTGTACCTGGTTTGGATTCACCCCTTCGGTGACGGAAACGGGCGCACGGCTCGACTGCTGGAACTGCAAATTCTTGTCGGTTCCGGCGTGCCCGCCCCGGCCGCGCATCTGCTGAGCAATCACTACAACCAGACGCGGCCCGAGTACTACCGCCAACTCGATCGCGCGAGCAAAAACGGCGGCGACCTCATGCCCTTCATCGAGTACTCGGTCGAAGGAATGCGTCGCGGGTTGCGCGCGCAGCTCGCCGAAATCCGAGAGCAGCAATGGGATGTCGCGTGGCGGAGCTTCGTGCACGAGGAGTTTCGTGACAGGAACAGCAAGAGCGACGCTCGCAGACGCCGACTCGTACTTGATCTGTCTGGTCAGGATCGCGTCGTCCCGACGAGCGAAGTTCCGCTCATTTCCGCCCGAGTTGCGGCGGAGTACGCGAAGACAAGCGGAAAGACACTGTCCCGCGATCTCAACGCGCTGGAGAAAATGGGATTGATCGAAAAGACGCGTCTGGGCGTGCGCGCGCGTAAGGAAACGATCCTCGCGTTTCTGCCGTTCCGCGCGCCGTAATCGGTCGCGGCGCGCGTTACTCCTCGATCGGCGTCCGGAAACGCACGCGAAACTCGTCGAATGCGCGCCGCTCCAGTTCCTCGCGGAAATCGGGGTGGGCGACGCTGATGATCGCGCGGATGAAATCGGCCTGCGACAGCGCGTTGATCCGCACCACGCCCTGCTCGGTGGCGAGGAAGAACCGCGCGCCCTCGCGCGTGCCCATCAGGTCGGGCCCGGTCAGGCTCACCGGCGTGCCCTCGGGCAGGAACGGAAACACCGACGAATAGCGCTTGCCGTCGAGGCCGGTGTGCGTGGACTTCATGCACAGGTACGCGACGCCTCCGCGCCCGAGGCCGCGGTTGATCGCCGCCGCGCCGCCGATGCCCGAGTAGTGGTTATGCCCGCGCCCGCCGCTGTTGACGTGCCCCTGAAAGTCGATGCCCAGGATATTGTTGATGCCCATGCCGCGATAGAAGCCCTCGGGGATCACCACGCGCGACGCCGGCGCGAGGATGAGGTCGGGGTTCTTGTGCATCTTTTCGTAAAAATCGGTGCCCGCCTCGCCCAGCGTGAACGTGCAGACGATCTTTCCCGGCAGATCCGTGCGCGTTCCGTTTCGCTCGATGAAGTGCGAGCCGTCCAGCTTGCCGGCTTCGTAGAGCCGCAGCGTGAAAGGTTCGAGCATTTCGGTGTACACACGCCCACGCCAGCTCGAATCGATGAGCCCTTTGATTGCCAGCACACCCGTGCCGCCGATGCCGACCTGCAGCGCGCGCCCGGCGGTGAAGTCGAGGTTCGCCTCGATGTGATCGACGACCAGCTTCGCGATGGCGACTTCGGTCTCGGCCGGGTGATCGAACGCGCCGGCGGGCAGCGCGGGAATCGCGGCCTCGTCCTCGACGACAAAGAGCCGTCCCTGCTTCGCCGCGTCCTGAAACGCGTCGATCGGCAGCGTGTTCGGCGCGTCGCCGTAGCCGAACGTGAACGGATACCGGTCGTTGACGTAGAGCAGAATCTTCGTCGCCTCGTCGACGAGGCCCGCCGCGAGCGCGTCCGCCGTCGCGCCGTTCGCCACGCCGTGGCTCATGACGCCGGTCTCGTCGGGCGGCGTCATGACGAGCACGACCAGATTCACCTTCATCCGGCCGTCCGGCTCGCGCATCACCGAGTCCACCGCGTCGGGAAAATGCACCGACTGCATGTCCACGATGCCCATGCGCGAGGGATTGCGTCCCACGAAATCGGGCGCCATCACGTTCGTGATCGCATTCGACGGAATCATCATGTTCGACGCCTGGCCGAGAAACGCCGACACGAAAACGACGCGCCGCTCGCGCAACTCCTGAAAGTGCTCGATCAGGCGGCTGAGCCCATCCACCTTTTTGGTCGCGGCGTTGGCGAGGCGCGCGAGGTTGCCGAAGATGGACGTCGACGAAAAGCCATTTTCGACCAGCCCATCGAGCAATCCCTCGGCCTTGAGTGCATCGCCGACACACAGCCGGTGCGCCGCCATGAACAGGCCCTGCCGAATCGAAATGTCGGTCAGATCTTCCGCCTGGATGTGGTCCCAAAGGGTGGAATAAAACGTGTGCGGCTCGGACGTGGCGAATCCCGACGCGATGCGCGTGCCGCTCGTGACGCACGCGTCCAGCGCCTGCTGGTTGGAGACGAGCCGGCGTTCGAACCATTTGGGGTAGTGGGCATGAAGCATGGGATTTCCCGCGAGGTGAGGACTTTTCGGGGCGCGTCGCGCCGGGGCCATTCAATCCAAGCCGCGCCGAATGTCAATGCGATGTCGGGAGCGCGTTTGCAGGGTTCCACAGCCGCCGTAAGGGGTGGCTTCATTCGCCGTTCCGTCGTTTACGGCGCGGCCATCTCCAACAGCGCCTGACGTAAGACCTGAAAACTCCGTGACCGATTTCGCTCCGGGACCATGTTTTCGGCGATGTCTCTCGCGGCCTCGATCTTTCGTAACCCGCTCTCGTGATATCCCACCTTCTGAAGGACGGACTCGAACGCTTCCCACGTTCCCCCGGTCACCGCGTCGGGATCGCGGTATTTCGCCGCGGCGGGAATCGACTTCGGGACTCGAGGGAAAGCCGCGCGCACGGCTTCCCAGTCTCCGAAGTACCATGCCTCAAGTTCCTCGATCGCCAGCCGATTGACAACGGTGTATCGCCCCTTTCGAGGATTCGATCGCGTCGGGAGCTTCGCGTCCGAAGCCATTTTCTCCAGTCGCGTCTTCAGGTCGCGGCAGTCACCGCTATCGCGGTCAACGAGCACGACGATGCGCCACGTATTGGGAATCCATTTGGCATAGCCGCGCAGTCGGTTGGGCAGACGGGCGAGGAGATCCGCCTTGCCCGAGAATGGATGAACATCGAACGACCGGTTGCCGATGACCTTCGGAAGAAGCAGTCGCAGCGCCGCTTCCATTGACAGTTCCTCGACGAGAAACTCGATGTGTTCAACACTCATCTCGCTTTCCGAGATACGGCGGGGGCGCCGGCGCGGACGAGGGGATCGCCTACTCCGAATTGCCCTTCCAGCCAGAGCTGCCCCAATGACGCGCCCTCCGAAACGAACTCCGGAACGCCGGGGATATCCGATGCCCGCAATGCCTGCGTGTATCCCTTTTCGTCTCGATAAAGGACCCGCACCTCGTTCGGTCGAAGACCGTTCAGAAAAAACGGCGAGTGTGTCGTGGCGAGCAGTTGAGAACCTGCCGAGGCGGCGCGGCATTCTTCGGCGAGCTCGGGGAGAAGTCGCGGATGCAGAAAGTTTTCGGGCTCCTCGATGCCGATGAATTGCGGCGGATCGGGGTCGTGAAGAACCGTCAAATAAGCGAGCAGTTTCAGCGTCCCGTCGGACGCGAAACGGGACAGCACCGGCCGCTTGAAGGGCGCGTCCTTGATTTGAAGCAGGAGACGGCCGTCGGGCATCGACTCTGCCAGCACTTTTTCCAGACGTGGAACACGCCGGCTCAGCGTGGCGAAAATCTCTTTCAGATGCTTCGGGTGTTGCTCCGCGAGGTACTGGACGACGTTGGCGAGATTGTCTCCCGTCTTGCTGAGTCTCTCCTGCGGACCGGCTTCGGGTTGGCCGCGTGTGTCGTCGATCGACAGATACGAGACGTACCAATCCGTGATGAACTCACGCAGAGCGGCGACGCGCGGGTGCTCGGCAAGCTGCCCGAGCGTGCTGACGGCGATCATGTCACGAGATCGCAGCGGAACTTTGATGCGTTGGTCATCTTCGTCCGGCAGCTTTGCGCTGACCACTTCACCGCGACCATCCTTGTAGTCGAGAAAGCGAAAGGGCTTGCCGTATTTCCCGCGCTTCCACTGGAGCCACTCTTCGACGACGCGGGGACCCTTCGAATCTTCGTCGATCGCGAGGTGGTACGTGATAATGGGTTGGCCATGGCGCTCCCGATACTGGAGTTCGATGACCACAGGCCCATTCTGCCCGCGGGTACGAAGCTCCCGGGCCCGCCCGCGACGATCCCACGCGTGCCTGAGGCCGTACTGGAAGCATTCGGACAGGAAATTGAACACGTCGAAAATCGTCGACTTGCCGCTCCCGTTGGGCCCGAGGAGCACCGTCATCGGCGTGATTTCGCGGAGCTCGACACTTCGGAGCGCCCGGTAATTCCTGACGCTGAAGGATTCGATGCGGGCAGGATTCGGCGTTCTGGCCGCGGATTTCGCCTTGGGTTTCCTCTCCATGAACTCGCTCCTTCCGATCCGGAATCTCGCGCGCGGGCCCGAGCTTCCTGGATATCGATCGAACTTTGGTCCGGGTTATTGCGCAGCCGGGCCGAGAAACCCTGACGTATTGTTCACGAGGTTCGAATCGGGAACACGAGAAATCTACGGCGACGGACCACCACGCACAAGCCCCGAACCCAGCCTCGCCGCGATCACGTCGTCTTTTCGCTGGCCCGCGGGGAGTATTCGCGATATATCGAACCGGTGAGAGGGCACGCAGGGGGAAACGCATCATGACGCAGCACGAAATCACCGCGCCCGGCCCGCTGCTGGGTCCGGACGGTCGCCTGCGCGAGGCGGGATACGCGCGGCGGGCACTGCTCGATTACAACCCGGACCATCTGCGCGTGCTGCCGGGCCGAGCGCTGACGCGGCTGCGTCTGAAGGAGTGGGACTATTACGGCGTCACGACCGACGATTTCTTTTTTTCGGCGGCGGTGTCGCACGCCGGCTACGCGGGTGTGATCTTCGCGTACCTGATCGACTTTCGCGAGGGTGTGCAATACGAGGACACGCTGGTGACGCCGCTGGGCGCGGGGTGCGCGCTTCCGCGAACGGCGCGCGCGGGCGATGTGGTGTTTTCGCGCGGCGGCGTGAAGATGGAATTCGCCCGCGAACCGAATCGCCGCACCCTGCGCGTCGGGTGGCCGTCGTTCGCCAAGGGGCGTGGCCTCGCCGCCGAGTGGTCGATCGATTGCGCCGACGACGACGATTCCATCGTGATGGCGACGCCGATCGCGCCGCGGCACTTCTATTACAACGAGAAGATCCCCGCGATGCCAGCGCGCGGTTACGCGGTGCTCGGCGGGCGGCGCTACGCGTCGGACGCCGGCCTCGCCACGCTCGATTGGGGCCGGGGCGCGTGGCCGTATCGCACCTATTGGAACTGGGCGAGTGCGTCGGGGCGGCTCGGCGACGGACGGCGGTTCGGCCTCAACCTCGGGGAGGGATTCGGCGATCTCTCGAAGGCGACCGAGAACTGCTTCTTTCTCGACGGGCGCATGACGAAGCTCGCATCCGTGCCCTTCGACTACACATCAGGCGATTTCATGAAGCCGTGGCGATTTCGCGACGACGCCGGACGGTTCGAACTCACGATGACGCCGATCTTCGACCGCGTGACGATCACGAACCTCGTGATACTCTCCTCCGGCGTGCATCAGGTCTTTGGGCGATACGAGGGGTTCGTCGTCACGGACGCCGGCGAGCGCGTCGCGATCCGAGACGTGATCGGCTGGGCCGAGGAGCACCACGCCCGATGGTGACCCGATGCGCGATCGTGATGGGCGCGTGAGGGCGTGACTCGCCGCGGCGCAACGGACGATTCGCGTCCGAACACCGTCTCGCGCCGTTTTCTCCTCGCGGCGGCGCTCGCTGTGGTGGTCTTCGCGGCAATCATGCCGAATGCCCTGTACTTCGCGTTCGACGCGCGGGCGCTGACCGGCCACGACGCGTACTATCTCCAGGGTTTCACGGCCGTGCGCGACATGCCGTGGACGCAGGCCGTCCCACACCTGCTGCAAAGCGACATCCGGTTTCCGTTTCCCTCGCTTGTCCTCAAGGTCGTCGCCGCCGTCGTTCCCGTTTCGCCCGGTCTCCTGCACGCGATGTGCGTCGTCTCCATCGCGGTGTTTGCCATTTCCGCGTTTCTCCTGGCGGCACGTCTGGGAGGTCCGGTCGCCGCGCTCGCGACGGGTCTCTTCGCCTCCGGCGCGCCCGCCGTCGTCGCGTACGGCCGTCAAGTTTTTCTCCAGTTTCACATGCACGCGTTGGTTCTTCCCGCGTTCGTGCTCGCTCTCGGCGACGGCCCGCGCGAACCCGCACCCTGGCGTCGCACGGTCGCGGGATTGCTGGTCGCGGCGGCCATCGCGACGCATCCGTTCGCCGTCGCCACCGGATTCCCCTTGCTCGTCCTGCTCGCGCTTCATGCATTTCGATCGAAGGGAATCCCGGGGTCGCGGCGCTGGGACATTGCCGCCCTCGCGTTCCCGGCGGTCTCCGCCGCGTTCATGGCCGGGACGCTGTCGTCGCGCGGGAGTTCTCCTTTTCCCGCGACACCGCCGGCCGGGAGTGCCCACCCCGGACTCGCCGTGTCGGTTCTGCTGGACGCCGCCGTCAGCCTTGGTCCGGTCGTCGGCGTCGCCATGGCGGCGGCGGCGCTCGCATTGGCGATTCACGCGATCGCGCGGCGACGACGATTGTCTCGATTCGCCGCGTTTGCGACGGCGTGGTGGTTCGGCCTGATCGTTTGGACGGTGTCGAAGGGTCTCGGCGAGCCGACGAATACGCTCGCATATGTCTTGCTCGTGGCCGTCGTTTTCGCGAGCGCGGAGAACAGACTTCGAACGTTTCGCCGACGTCCGATCGCGTTCGCCGCGGCGGTCGCGTTGGTCGGGATCGTCACAGGCGATGCCGCCGTCCGCGCGCGGACCTTCCTCGAAATTCATCCCGTCGTCGCCGCGAAGCCGACGGCCGACGGAATCGCGCGCGACCTCATCGTGCCGCACCGGCTGAAGATCCGCGTCGAGCCGGACCTGGAGGAATGGGCCGCGAAGACGCTGGGGGGCCTCGGAAACGACCTGCGTTTCCGGGTCGCGGGTTTACCAGGCGCGAACTCCGTCCGCGAAGATCGCGACCGCGCGATGCTGAAGATCGCGGATTTCGCCGAGCTGTTCATTGGGACTCCGCCACGGGCGGTGAACTCGGGCGAAGCCGCGGACGCGGACGTGATCGTGCACTATTCCAACGCGCCCGGACGCGGGATCTACATGAAGTCGCTCGGCCGTGAGCTTGCCAAGCTGCGGCGCGACGCAAATACGGCCGACCTGAAGTGGCGCGTGTGCTCGACGCCCTACGAGCCCGGCGACGTCTTCCTGCCTCTTGCGGACGAACGCGGGTTGTCCGCCGTCATCGTTCGAACACGAAATGATCCAAAGTGAACGCCCGCCGTTTCCGGCGGGCGATCTCGTCGTGAATTCGGGTTAAGGACGATCAGTAGCTGATGAGCAGCGCCTCTTCGTCCACGGCGAGGCCGATGCCGCGCACGTACACCTTTTCGTCCGCGCCGCAGCCTTCCAGCGGGTTGAAGTCCATCACCGTCATCGTGTCGTCGAAGTCGCCCGCCGGCGTGCTGATCGCCTCGCCGAAGCCGTCGACCGCGCCCATGTCCTCCGCGGTGCCGAGAGCGTACTCCTGATAGTACGCATCGCCGACCTGCGGGTTCGCGGGCATGATGATCCCCGGCGACGCGCCGTCTTCGCCCGCGCGCCATTCGTCTTCCGCGGGCTGAGGCTCGCCGTCCTCGTAGTCGGTGACGCTCTCGCCGAAGTAGCACACCGTGCCGTCGGGCGCCTGTGCGAAAAAGTTCCGCGAGATCTCGACGAGTTCGCCGTCCTCGTACTCCGTTTCGGTCATCACGCGCGTCGTCACGCCCGCGACCTCTTCCGTCTCATCGAGCACATCGATCTCGACGCGGATCGCCGTGCCGTCCTCGTCGCCTTCCAAAACGAGCGATGCGCCGACCTCGAGCGGGAACCACTCGTTGTCGATCGTCAGCGAAAATGGGCCGGCCCCCGGGTCGCACACGGCGATGTCGACCGTCGGCTCGGGGCACTCACCGTCGTCATCGTCATCGTCATCGTCGTCGTCGTCACCCGCGCTGTCGTCATCGTCATCGCCACCGCAACCGGACACCATCGCCGCAATCGCGATGGCGACGAGAGCCATCCACATGTGTGAGTGTTCCATGGCCGCACCTCCTGTGAGATCTGCCCGCACGTTATGGGAGAGGGTCCATCGTGCGCCTTGTTCGGTCTGAAATCCATGATCGTCCTTACGCCCTTGATTTCGCCGCCGCGCCGGTGAAAGATCCCGCTTCCAGCCCCTCGGGGAGTTCATGTCGCGCGCGCTCATCACCGGATCGTCGGGCCTGATCGGCTCCGAAGCCGTCTGTTATTTCGACGCACTCGGCTGGGAAACCGTCGGCGTCGATAACAACATGCGCATGGACTTTTTCGGCCCCGGCGGAGACACCCGGCCACGGCGCGAAGAACTGGTGCGCATCGCGCGCGGCTTCGCCCACCGCGATCTCGACATCCGCGACCGCGACGCCGTGTCACGCCTCATCGCCGACCTGCGTCCCGATCTCATCGTCCACTGCGCGGCGCAGCCCTCGCACGATCTGGCCAAGAACCGGCCCTTCGACGACTTCGATGTCAACGCCGTCGGCACGCTCAACCTGCTCGAAGCCGCCCGTCGGCACGCGCCGGACGCGGTGTTTTGCCACATGAGCACCAACAAGGTGTACGGCGACGCGCCCAACGCGCTTGCTCTCGTCGAACTCGAAACGCGGTTCGATTTTGCGGACCAGCGCTACCGCGACGGCATCGCCGAAGACTTTTCCATCGACCATTCCACGCACAGCCTTTTCGGCGCGTCCAAAGTTGCGGCCGACGTCATGGTGCAGGAGTACGGGCGCTATTTCGGCATGAAGACCGCGTGTTTTCGCGGCGGATGTCTGACCGGCCCGGCGCACGCCGGGGTCGAGCTGCACGGCTTTCTCGCCTATCTCGCCAAGGTCGCCGTCACGGGCGGGACCTACCGGATCTTCGGCTACAAGGGCAAGCAGGTGCGCGACAACATCCACAGCCTCGACGTCTGCCGCGCGTTCCACTCCTTCTATGAAAACCCGCGCCCGGGCGAGGTCTACAATCTCGGCGGCGGGCGCGAAAACTCGGTTTCGGTGATCGAGGCGATCGCGCGCTTCGAGGCGCTGACGGGTCGGAAAATCGACACGGTGTACATCGACGAAAACCGCGTCGGCGACCACATCTGCTACATCTCCGACCTCACGCGCCTGCGCACGCACTTTCCCGGTTGGGACATCACGGTCGGTCTCGACGAAATCTTCCGCCAATTGGTCGAGGGGGCGCGGGCGAAAGCCTGAAACCGCCGCGCGGCGCCCGTTACACGACGGGATCGAACGGTCGGGCTCGCCGTTCGTGTTAAAACGACATGGACATGCATTTTTCTGTTGATTTTCGACCCGAAATGGCGCAAGAAAAGGCCGTCCGAGCCCGCGCGGGACGGCCTTTCGGGGCGGCGCACCGGCGGTTCACGGTCTTTTTCTGGTCTTCGATCCTTCCGATTTTCTTCCGGGGTTCGTCAGCCATTGCGTCGGTCCGCATTTGGGCAAGACCGGCGTGAAAATCTTCAACCAACGAGTGTGGGGGTGGGCAGATGCCGCAGACGGTCGATACCTTCATGGAGCAGGTGATCGCCAGGAATCCGGGCGAGAAGGAATTTCATCAAGCCGTGCGGGAGGTGGTCGAGTCGATCTGGCCGGTGATCGAGCGCAATCCGCGCTACCGGGCCGGCAAGATTCTGGAACGCATCGTCGAGCCGGAGCGCGTCGTCATGTTCCGCGTGCCGTGGATGGACGACCAGGGCGAGATCCGCGTCAACCGGGGATTCCGCATCGAGATGTCGAGCGCCATCGGCCCGTACAAGGGCGGGCTGCGTTTCCACCCGAGCGTCAACCTCGGCATCCTGAAGTTCCTCGCCTTCGAGCAGGTCTTTAAGAACAGCTTGACGACGCTGCCGATGGGCGGTGGCAAGGGCGGCTCCGATTTCGATCCCAAGGGCAAGAGCGACAACGAGGTCATGCGCTTCTGCCAGTCGTTCATGATGGAACTGTTCCGTCATATCGGTCCTGACACCGACGTGCCCGCGGGCGACATCGGCGTGGGCGGTCGCGAAATCGGCTTCCTCTACGGCATGTACAAAAAGCTGCGCAACGAATTCACCGGCGTGCTCACGGGCAAGGGACGCAACTGGGGCGGCTCGCTGATCCGGCCCGAGGCGACCGGCTACGGCACGGTGTATTTTGCGCAGGAGATGCTCGCGACGCGCGGCCAGGACTTCAAGGGCAAGCGCGTGCTTGTGTCTGGTTCGGGCAACGTGGCGCAGTACGCGTGCGAGAAGGTCAACGAGCTGGGCGGCAAAGTGCTCACGCTCTCCGACTCCAACGGTTCGATCGTGGACGAGGACGGAATCGACAACGACAAGCTCGCGTTCGTCATGCACCTCAAGAACGATCTGCGCGGGCGCATCAAGGATTACGTGAAGCAGTATCCCAAGGCGAAGTTCCTCGACGGCCAGCGGCCTTGGGGCGTGCCGTGCGACATCGCGCTACCCTGTGCCACCGAGAACGAAGTGAATGGCGACGAAGCGAAAACGCTGCTCGCCAACGGGTGCGTGTGCGTGGCCGAGGGCGCGAACATGCCGTCCGATCCCGACGCGATTGAGCATTACCTCGACGCGAAGATCCTGTACGGTCTCGGCAAGGCGGCGAACGCCGGCGGCGTGGCCGTGTCGGGCCTCGAAATGTCGCAAAACTCCATGCGTTTGGGCTGGGGTCGCGCCGAGGTGGACAGCCGCCTGCACGAGATCATGCGCAACATCCACGCGGCGTGCGTGAAGTACGGCAAGGACGACGACGGGTACGTGAACTACGTCAAGGGCGCGAACATCGCCGGCTTCATCAAGGTCGCCGATTCCATGCTCGATCAGGGCCTCGTGTAATCGTTGAACGATCAGGGTCTCGTCTGATTCCCGAATCCCCGCGAAAACACCGAAGGCCGGGCAAACCGCCCGGCCTGAAAACACCGAAGGCCGGGCAAACCGCCCGGCCTTTTTCGTTTAGTGCGTCGATTCGTTCGCGCTACGCGTTGGCTGCCGATCGGTGAACCACCGCGGGCTCGCCCAGCAGCAGGTTCAGGTAGCGGCGGAAGTGGTCGATGTTGTTCGCGAGGATCATCGGGTCGCCGAACGCCTTGAACTGAATCAACGAGCCCTCGACGAGGCCGACGAATTCGCGCGCGAGTTCGTCGGCGGGCATCGCCGCGCGCGGCGGGTAGGCATGGGTCACGTCGCGGATCATCGCAGCCACCATGTCGGTCCAACCGCCGAGCGCGCCGGCGCAGATGTCGCGAAACGGCTTGTGGTGGTACGAGCGCTCCAGCGTGAACATCGCCACGAGGCAGCCCCGGGCGATCTTCGGGTCCGTCGCCATGCCCTTGGCGTGTTCCAGATAGCCCCAGAGCTTCGCGAGCGGATCGGTCTCGGCCATGAATGGCGCCGCCGCGATGCTCTCGGCGAATTCGCGCGCGAAGACATCGAGCGCCGCCACCGCCACCGCTTCCTTGCTCTCGAAATGATGGAAAAAGGCGCCCTTGGTGACCCCGGTCGCCTGACAGATCATGTCCACCGATGTCGCCGCGTAGCCGTGCGTCTGCATCAAGCTCGTCGTCGACGCGAGAATCCGTTCGCGTGTCCCGATCATTCTCCTCACCTCATCCTTCCGCTGCCGCAAAACATCCGCAATTCAAGGCGTAAAGGCTAGCACAATCGAATACGTGCGCCAATGCCAATTGTCAGGTCGGGGCAGCGCACTTCAGGTGAAGCGAGACGCTCACGCCGTCGCGGCCGGCTCGTCCTCCACGGGATCGGGGATGCCGCGCAGGTCGCGGTCAATCGCCCGGGCGGCGCTCTTGCCCGCGCCCATCGCGAGAATCACCGTCGCCGCGCCGAGCACGATGTCGCCGCCCGCGTAGACGCCCTTCTTTGATGTGCGCCCGAACTTGTCCGCGCGGATGGTGCCGCGTTTCGTGGTCGCGATGTCGGCGGTCGTCTGCGCGATCAGCGGATTTGGGCCGTTACCGATCGCCACGACGATGACATCTGCGGGCAGGAAGAATTCCGAGCCCTCGATGACGACGGGTCGCCGTCGGCCCGAGTCGTCGGGCTCGCCGAGCTGCATGCGCACACACGTCATGCCGCGCGCCCAGCCGTTTTCATCCGACTCGAAGCGCGTCGGTGCGCACAGATACTCGAAACGCACCCCCTCCTGCTCGGCGTGGTGGATCTCCTCGTTGCGCGCGGGCATCTCCTCGCGGGAGCGGCGATACACCAGACTCACCTCGCGCGACCCGAGGCGCAGCGCGGTGCGCGCCGCGTCCATCGCCACGTTGCCGCCGCCGATGACGGCCACGCGGTCGCCGCGCAGCACGGGCGTGTCGGCGTTCGGGAAATCGTAGGCGCGCATGAGGTTACTGCGCGTGAGGTATTCATTGGCCGAATAGATGCCGATGGCGTTTTCGCCGGGCAACCCCATGAAATACGGCAGCCCCGCGCCGGTGCCGACGAAGACCGCCGAGTATCCTTGCTCCAGCAGTTCGTCCACGGTGTCGAGCTTGCCGATCACGTGGTTGTAGCGGAACTCCACGCCCATCGACGCGACGTAATCGACCTCGGCCTGTACGATCGACTTGGGCAGGCGGAACTCGGGGATGCCGTAGATGAGCACGCCGCCCGCCTTGTGGAACGCCTCGAAGATCGTCACGTCGTAGCCCATGCGCGCGAGATCGGCCGCGCACGTCAGCCCCGCCGGACCCGAGCCGACGATGGCGATGCGGTGGCCGTTTCGTGCGGCGGGCGCCGATTTCGCGTCGCCGTTCGATCCGTTTTGCCCGCGCTCCCAGTCGGCGAGGAAGCGCTCGAGGTTGCCGATCGCCACCGGGCGCTTTTTCTTGCCCAGCAGGCACTGCTCCTCGCACTGCGTCTCCTGCGGGCACACGCGTCCGCAGATGGCGGGCAGGCCGTTGGTGTTCTTGATGATGCCGATCGCGTCCGCGAACTTGCCCGCCTCGACCGCGAGCAGAAACGAGCGGATGTCCACCTCGACGGGGCAGCCGTCCATGCAGGTCGGCGTCTTGCATTGCAAACAGCGGCTCGCCTCGGCCATCGCCTGCTCGGCGTCATAGCCGAAGGGCACTTCCTGAAAATTTCCGACTCGGACGGCCGCGTCCTGCTCGGCCATGGAATGTCGATCGATCTTGACGCGCGGCATCTCAGCGTCCCCCCAGCCCAATGCGGCAGTCGTGTGCCTCGAGCGCGCGGCGCTCGTATTCGCGATATGACGCGAGACGCTTTTGCAGCTCGTCGAAATCGACGCCCCAGCCGTCGAACTCCGGGCCGTCCACGCAGCAGAACTTCGTCTCGGCGTTTACCGTCACGCGGCAACCGCCGCACATGCCCGTGCCGTCCACCATCACCGGGTTCAGACTTACAGTCGCGGCGATGCCGTGCTTTTTCGCCACGGCCACGGTCGCTTTCATCATCGGCACCGGGCCGATGGCGAAGACGTGTCCGTAGCGCTCGCCCGCCGCGATGCGTTCGTCGAGCAGCCCGCTCACGAATCCGTGGTAACCGAGGCTTCCGTCGTCGGTGCAAAACAGCACGCGGTCGCTCGCTTGCGCCATTTCGCCGCCGAGGATCAGCAGGTCCTTGGTGCGCGCGCCGATGATGGTGTCCACCTCGTTGCCCGCCGCGCGCAGCGCCTGCGCGATCGGATACATCGGCGCGGTGCCGATACCACCGCACACGCACGCCACGCGCCCCCACGGCTCGATGTGCGTGGGCAGGCCGAGCGGCCCGGCGACATCGAGCAGCCGGTCGCCCGCGCGAAGCTGCGCGAGCTTCGAGGTGGTCAGACCGACGACCTGCCAAACAATCGTCAGCGTGCCCTCGTTCGGGTCGGCGTCGGCGATGGTGAGCGGAATGCGTTCGCCGTCCGCATCGACGCGCAGCAGGATGAACTGCCCGGCCCGCCGCTTGCGGGCGATGGCCGGCGCGACGAAGCGCATGCGGTGAATCAGGCCGGGGACGAGGGCCTCGGTTTCGATGATCGTGCCGGCGGGGCCTGGACCGGGGGTTGCGCCGGGAAGATCGGCGCGAGACGCGGTGACCATGGAAACATCCCATCGGGGTTCGGCCCAAAACGGCCGAAAAAAGTTGGCGGCATTTTGGCCGCGAAGCCCCGAAAGGTCAACGAAAATCGTAATATTTGTAACGGACGAATCGCCGCGAGGCGCGGCTACGGCGCGTCGCGCACGGCGGCGACGTCGGCGAGGCACGCGTCGTCGAAGCCGACCGGATCGGTGTTGCCGCCCGCGATGCGGTCGGCGAGCAGTTCCACGATCGACGCCCCCTCGTAGGCCCAATACATCAGACACTCATCCGAGACGTCGTGGTCGCCGTGCGTCGGGTCCTTGTGATTCGTGACCATCGGCAGGCCGTTGTCGACGAGACCGATCACGTGGCCCAGTTCGTGGGCGAGCACGTGCTGCTCGGCGAGACGACACAGCGTGCTCTCGAAGGGCAGCGGCGTCGCGCACGAGTCGTCGATGTCGTCGGTGAAAATCGCGAGATGACGGTTCCCCCACGCGACACCGAGCACCGTGCCCGGCCCCGCGCCCGCGTCGTACGATCCGTCCACGTAGAGCAGGTGGATCGCAATGGTGTCTTCGTCCACGTCGAGGTTCGCCGTCGTTTCGGCCAGCGCGTCGAGGTCATCAAACGTCCACACACCGCCCGCGCCGACGCCCTCGATCGTCTCGTCGGTGATCGCCTCGATGCCGCCGGGCTTGTCGATCACATCCGCGTAAACCTCGATCACGCCCTCCATGGCGTCGTCGCGCGGGCCGTATCCCGCGACCGCGTCGATCTCGAAGACGAGACGCGAAAACGGCTCGGCGCGCAGGTAGTTCGCGATGCGGTCCTCGCCCGTGCCGCCGCCGTCGTCGTCATCGGCCGCGTCGTCATCGCCGCTCCCGCCGCCGTCGGAATCGACCGAACCGGAGTCGTCATCGTCACCGCCGCAGGCGGCAAAGCATGTTGCCGCGAGCGCGAAAACCCACACCGCGAAAAGCCGTGTCGTCATGGGGAAATTGTAAGACGGCGACCCGAGCGCGTCCATGATCCGCGCGATACCGGCTAAAACGCCGCCCGCCACTCGGCGCTGATGGCGTTCCCGCAGCGGTCCTCGGCGCTCGCGCGCACGGCGTGCTCGCCGCCCCCGAAGCCATTCCTCGCCGCGAAAAACGCCTCGCCGGTGCGCTCGTGCACGTCCATCACCGCGAGCTTGCCGTCCACCTCGACGCGCACCGTCTCCCACTCCACACCGCAGATCGCATCGGAGAAACGCACCCCGGGCGGCGTCGGCGGGGTCGAACGCCGTTTCCGCTTCACGCCCGCGCGCGCCGCGATGGCCTCGATGCGCGGCGGCGCTTCGTCGCGCAGCAGACAGAACTCGCCGCCCGCCTCGTCGGTCTCGCCCTCCAGCGTGTCCGCGAATGGGTCGAGCGCGCGACCGAGAAACTTCACGCCGCGACCCGATACGCGTGTGATCGCGAGGCGCTCCGCTTCCTCGTTTACATCCGCGAGCGACCACACCACGCGCAGCGGGCGACGCAGTTGCACCCCCGGCGCGCGCACGGCCACGCACGCGTCAACCGCCGCGGCGTGCGCGCGGCCGATGTTTTCGATGGTCACGCGGATCGGCTCGTACAGGCTCTTCGCATCGGCGCGCAGCGTCACACGACCGTCCGGCGTCGCGACCGCGCCATGTTGATCGAGCACCGCACCGCCCGACCCGCGCGGCCACGGACGGCGCGACGCGTCGGGATTCGCGATCACTTCGACGGGCACGCTCCATGTGTCTGACTCGCCCACCGCGTCGAAGACCTCGATGCGGATCTCGTGAACACCCGGCGGCAGATCGGCGAGCGTGCCCGCGTCGGGCGCGGAAAAGTGCGGGAGCTTTGCGGGGTAGGGGTTGTAGACGCGATAAAACCGTGCCTTGCCGACGACGTCGACGTGCGTCTGCTCGACGCTCGGCTCCTCGTACGAAAATCGCTCGAAGCGCGTCTCGAATCGAACCGCGCCCCCGGCGGACCACGTGAGCCGATACGGCGCGAAGGCGCGTCCGCCACCCGTGTGCCGGTCGCTCGCATCCACGGCTACGCCCACGCGCCCGCTCACGCGCACCGGCGCCGCGCCAGGGGCGGCGCGAGAAATCACGACCGGCGCAAGACCCCCGTCCGCGCTCGCCCATTCGTCCGCGGGCACCAAGGCTATCGAGTCGATGCGCGGCGGTTCGGAGTCGGCCACCGACAGGCCGTTCGTGAGCGGGTTGATGGGGTCGGAATCGTTCGCGCGCAGTTCGAAATGCAGGTGCGGCGTGCGCGTGCCGGTTTTGCCGCCGTAGGCGATCACCTCACCACGCCGGACGCGCACCTGATTTTCCCAATCCTCGAAGTAATAGTCGAGATTCTCCCGCCCGGTCTTGCGGCGAAGCTCGTCCGCCACCGCCTCGATGCGGTCGCTGAACCGGTCGAGATGCGCGTACACCGACACGCGGCCGTCGTCGTGCATCACGTACAGGCCGAAGCCGTACCCGTATTTCGACACGCGCACGCGGCGCAGCCAGCCGTCGGCGATCGCCACGACGGGAATGGTCCCGACGCGCCCGAAGAGCGAGATGTCGAGCCCGCCATGCGGGTGACCGTTTCGCTTGTCGAAGATCACCGAGGTCACGACCGGATCGGCCTGCAACGGCCATGCGTAGGACGGCGGCGCGACCTGGGCTCGCGCGGGTCTGACGACCGCGAACACGCACACAACAAAAACCGTCGCGAGGACCGCGCGTCGGTTGATTGCCACTCGCGATTTTGTCATCATTTTCACCCGCGTTTCTGCCGATATGTGGGAAGCGGGGATTTCGAACGAACGATGCGATTCGCGCGCACGGCCGCATGGGCCGATTTATCATGGCGCGACGCGAGGGGTGACGACGTGGGCAACATCGAAAAGGTCCTGGTGGTCGACGACGATCCGATGATCGTACTGATGCTGGAGCACGCGCTCAAGACCGCGGATTTTCAGGTTCTCAAGGCGAACGACGGCGAGAGCGCGTGGGCGATCTTTCGCGCGGAGCGTCCGTTCCTCGTGCTGACCGACGTCGAGATGCCCGGCGGCGACGGCGTCTCGCTGCTGCGCCGGGTCAAGGACGAGGACCCGGACACGATTGTCGTGGTCGTCACGGGCAGCGAATCCGAGGACTACGTGATCGATACGCTGCGCGCCGGCGGCGACAACTTCCTGAAAAAACCCCTCGACCTGCCCTCGCTGCTGACCATGGTGCGCGAGTACCGCGAGATCGCCTCGCGCGAGAACTTCCTCAAGAGCGCGCGGCGCAGCCTCGACCGACTCGACCTGTCGCTCACGCTGCCCAGCGACCCTGACCTGCTCGCGTCCGCCGCGCAGCTGATCGAGCACGAACTCGAACCGTTCCTGAAAAAGGACGACCGCCTCGCGGTGCGTCTCGGCGTGTACGAGATGCTGCAAAACGCGCTCGAGCACGGCAACTTCGAGCTGACGAGCGCCGACAAGGCAAACGTGCTGGAAACGGGCGGCATGGCCGAAAAACTGCGCGAACTGCGCGCGCACCCGGTGTTCGGCAAGCGCATGATCTCCGTGAAGCTGTCCGCGGATGCCGGCCAGTGCCAGATCGCGATCCGCGACGAGGGCAAGGGCTTCGACTGGCGCGCGTGGCTCGAAGGTTCGGGCGCGGAACGGCTCTTCGACGCGAACGGGCGCGGCCTGCTCATCACGCGCGTGTATTTCGACAAGCTCCACTACAACGAGGCCGGCAACGAAGTCACGCTCGTCAAACGGCTCGCTTCGTGAGGTGACCGCACCGGGCCGCCTGTTGGCGCGCATCACCGCGCTGACGGCGCTGGCGTTGTTGGCATCGCTGGCGTCGTGCACCTTCGGGCGCGTGCTGCGGTATCGCGAATCCGCCGTCGATGACTGGCGAATCTTCGACGCGCGCGCGATGCATCCCTCTCCCATGCCGTTTGCGTTCGTCGAAGCGCCGGACGCCGCCACGCGGCGCATCAACGTCACGTTCGGCGGACGCACTTTCGACCTCGACGAAGAGATGGCGAAAAACGACACACTCGCGCTGCTCGTGCTCCATCACGACAAGCTGGTGTACGAGCGCTACTTCAACGGCCATTCACGAAAAGAGCGGTCGATGTCGTTCTCGATGGCCAAGTCGTTCACGTCGATTCTGCTCGGCCAGGCGATCGCCGACGGCAAAATCGCCCTCGACGAACCCGTCACGGAGCGCGTGCCCGAGCTGGCCGAACGCGGATTCGACCGGGTGCGTCTCGCGCATCTGCTGCAGATGACCGGCGGCACGAATTACCGCGAGAACGACTGGCCGACGGGGCGGCATCCACACTTCTACTACACCGAGCATCTGGCGCCGGCGCTGCTGCGCCTGCGTGTGGTGGATGAGCCGGGCACGGCGTGGCGCTACCGCAGCGGCGAAACGCAATTGCTCGGCCTCGCGCTTTCGCGCGCGCTCGCACCTGAAACGATCACGTCGTATATGGATCGCCGCCTGTGGATGCCGCTGGGTATGGAGTCGGAAGGGTACTGGTCGCTCGACAGCGACGAGGGCGGGCTCGAAAAAGTGTTCTGTTGCCTCGCGGCCCGCGCGCGCGACTTTTTGAAGTTCGGCCGCCTGATGCTGCGGCAGGGCGATTGGCAGGGCACGCAGCTCGTGCCCCGCGAGTGGGTCGCGGCGTCCACGAGCCTCGACGAAACCGAGGGCAGCCCGTGGGACTATCAATACGCGTGGTGGATCGCCGACCCGCGCGACGGCGATTTTTTCGCGGGCGGCCACCTCGGCCAGTACCTCTACGTCAGTCCGAAGCGCGACGCCGTGGTACTGCGCCTCGGCACATCGCGCGGCAAGTGGTCGCGGGAGGAGTGGCGGAGCCTTCTACCCACGTTGCTCGACGACATCGTGTTGACAGACGTCAGCGCGATAGGCTCTTAAAAAACTCCCAGATCGCCGTCGTCGCGCCGAGATCGCGGACGGGCGCGTCACCCAGTGCCCACGTCCTCGGGCCGCCGGGCCACGTGTGGCCGCCGCCGTGGAGGGTGACGATCACGACGCGCGTGCCATCGGCGCAGCCGCTGAAGATCTCGGTTTCCACGTTGCCCTTGCGCGTCACCGTGGGCGCGCCCGTGCAGCGGTTTTGCATCGACCAATACGTCTTCGCATCGGCGACGGAGCGATCGACGCGCGGGTGCGGGTCGAGCTGCTTCTCCGGCGTGCCGCCCTCGTAACGCACGTTCTTGTCCGCGGGACCGTGCATGACGAGCAGCGACACGGGCCGCGACGCCGCGCACTCGGCGCCCATCGAGCCCGCGACCGGCGCGATCGCCGCGACGCGGTCGGCGCGCTCGCACGCGAAGCGATACGCCATCATCGCTCCGTTGGACAGGCCGGTCATGAACACGCGCCGCTCTTCGCAGGGCGTGAGCGTTTTGACGTGATCGAGCAGCGCCGCGAGAAAACCGACATCGTCGATCTTGCGATCGAGGGCGGGGCCGCAGCAGTTGCCCGAGTTCCACACGGCGAGGCGCTTGATGCGCGCCGAGATGCCCTCGGGGTAGAGCACCAGAAAATTCTCGCGGTCGGCGAGGTGCGAAAAACCCGTGAGCTTGGCGATCTGCGCCGCGTTGCCGGCGCCGCCGTGCAGCACCACCACGAGCGCGCGACCGCCGGGCGGCGGTTCGCCGGGAGGAACGTGCAGGATGAAGACCCGCTCGTCGCCGCCGAAACGCAGCGTGCCCTCGTGATCGCCGGGCGAAGAAAAATCCGCGGCGAACGCGGGCACGGCGCATAGCAGCGCAATAACGAGAGGGGCAACGAGACGGCGCATGCGTCAATGCTAACGCCGCCGGCAGCGGCGAGGCAATGAGGGGTTCGGATCGTGGTTGTTGGTTTTTGGTTGTTGTTTGTCGCGCGGCAGCTGCGCGACGATTGCCAAACACGGCGGGCGGTCTTAATAATCGTCGGGGTTTTTTGGAGCTTCACGTGTTGGGGAAATTTCGACCAATCATTTTTGTGCTCCTGGCGGCGGCGCTCGGCGTAATCGGCCTTGGCTGCGCGGACGATGACGATTCGCCTTCGTCGGACTCCGGCGCAACAGGCGACGATGCCGATGACGACGCGGACGATGACACGGCGGACGACGATTCGGATGACGACACCGGCGACGACGACACGTGGCCGCCGCTGCCCGACGACGATGCGGATGACGACACCGGCCCCGCCTATCCCGAAAGCTGCCCGGACGGCCCGATCTTCGACTTTCAGATTCGCCAGGGCCCCTTCACCGTTCCATTCCCGAACAATCTCTACACCACACCCGACGATTCCACCGCGACCGGCATGCGCGTGTCGATCAACGAAAACGTCACACGGCCCATCGGCATGGTCGCCTCGCTCGGTTGGATCTTCGACGCGGTCAACACGCTCGACGGTTTTTCGACCCTCGGCAGCATCTACGTGCCCGTTCACGACGAGGTCGATCCCGTCACGTTGCCGGACATCACCGACCCGGGCGCGCTCGACGGCATCTTTCTCATGGTCGCCGATCCCGCCAGCCCGCACGACGGCGAGTTCGCGCGCGTCAACGCCGAATGGATCAAACGCAGCGTGCGTCTCACGCCATGGTGGCCGCTGCGCGAACGCACCCGCTACCTGCTCGTCGCGACGCGTAATCTGACACCCATCGCGGGCGGCTGCTACCGGGCGTCACGGTCGATGCAGGACGTGTATTTCGCGACCGAGGGCGAGGGCGATCGCGGCATCGCGGCGCGCTACGCGGACGATCTGGCGCGGCTCGCGGACATGGGGGTCGCGCCGGAAAGCGTGCTTTCGATCGCCGACTTCACGACGCTCGACGCGACCGGCGGCATGAACGCGGTGCGCAAGAAGCTCGACGAGATGGCCGAGGACGATCCGCCGGAGTTGACGAACTGGGTGATCTCGCCGACCGGCGATGCAAATCTCGACGCCTTCGCCACCGCGACACTGTCGGTGCCGATCTTTCAGAACGGCGACGGCGTGTGGGAATTCGACGGCGGCGAGCCGGTGGTGCAAAGCTATGAGGACATCACCGTGGTGCTGTCGCTGCCGTCGGCGGACGCGCATCCCTCGGGTCAGCCGTGGCCGATCGTGATCTTTGCGCACGGCGCGATCTCGTCGAAGGGTCACGTCTATTCCGACCACGTCGGGTCGTTCTATGGCGAAAACGGATTCGCGGTGGCGGGCATCGACGCGGTCTGCCACGGCGAGCGCGCGCCCGAAAGCGATTTCGAGTTCGCGGTGGCGCTGTGCTACTTCGATTTTCTGTCGCCGCTGCGTTGGCGCGACAACATCCGCCAGACGATCTCCGACCACCTGTGGCTCGCGCACGCCCTGCGCGCCATGGAAGCGCCGGACGCCGTGCCGCTCGGCGACGACCCTTCGGCAGGCTCAGGGCAGGCTGCCGGCGACGGCACGCCCGACCTGGACGGCCAGGCGCAGTACTACTTCGGCCATTCGCTCGGCACGATTCACGGCGGCATTTTCGCCGCGCTGGCGGACGACATCGACGCCTTCGTCATGGGCATGGCGGGCGCGAAATACACGACGATCGGGCTCGAAGGACCGGTGGTCGAACCGTTCCGGGACGTCATCGAGGACCTGGAGGAGCAGATCCCGAGCCTGCGCTTGGTGGATTCGGTGTATGCGATCGGCGCGCTGCTTCAGAACATTTTGGACGCCGGCGACCCCGCGAACTACCTGAACCACGTGAAGGACGACCCGCTCGACGGCATGGAAGGGCATGACCCCGACGTGCTGCATATGGGCGCGTCGGACGACTACACGCTGGGCGGCGCGTCGGGCGGATATTTCGCGCGCGCGGGCGGTTGGCCGCAGCTTGAGCCTTTCGTCTGGGATGCCGATACACCCCGTGCGTCGTGTCCGCACGAGGGGTCGGGCTTCTACCAGTATGACACCGATGAGCACCAGCTCATGTTCGTCGGCGACGCGATGGGCGATGCCTCGCGCGAGCAGATCGCGCACTTCCTGCGTACGCACCTGGAAAACGGCGTTGGGGAAATCATCGATCCGCTGGCCGACTAGTTCGACTCGATCCGGGCGGCGCCGCCGCCGGAGGGCTCCATGAAAGCCGAATTCATCAACGCGTTTCCGGCGGCCTTTCTCGATGTCCTTTCGAAAATGGCAAACACACCGGCCGAGGTCGGCAAGCCGTTTCTGAAACGGGACGATCCCGGTCACGGCGACGTGAGCGGGTTGATCGGCTTGTCGGGCGCGCGCGTGCGTGGTTCGCTCGCCATCACGTTCCCCAACGAAACCATCATGGCGATCACGTCCCGAATGCTCGGCGAAACCTTTACCGAGGTGGACGAAACCGTGATCAACATGGCGGGGGAAATCGCCAACATGGTGATGGGCTCGGCCAAGAATTCGCTGGGAGACCTCGGATACAAATTTGAGATGACGATCCCCTCCGTCGTCGTCGGTCCCGCGCACGTCATCGCCCACCAGAACCGGCTGCCCGTCGTCGCCGTGCCCGTCACATGCGACGCGGGCTCGATCCATCTGGAACTCGCGTACGAGGAGATGTGAGAGGCCCTCACCCCGGCCCCTCTCCCGTCATGACGGGAGAGGGGTGGCGAGTAAAGCGAGACGGGGTGAGGGGCGAACCTCAGTCCGGATCGCATAGCCCCGAGCAATACTGCTGGATGACGCCCGTATCGAGCAGCGTCGCCGCCTGATCCAGGACGTGCGGCAGCAGCACGGCGTCGGAATGCACGCCGTTGTCGCCGCCGGGCGGCACATTTTCATCGGGCGGGAAATTCGCCAGCGCCTGATCCACCAGATAAATCTGCGTCATCGTCGGAATCGTCGTCGGAGCGGGAACTCCATCGAGTCCCACGACGTCGTAGATCGCGGGGGACAACAGGTCGGCCCCCATGGCTCGCGCCAGCACCTCGGTGGACATGTTGGGCACCTGCGAATCGCCGATGGATTCCTGCAGCAGCACCACGCGTTCTTCCGGCGCGTCGGGCAGCGGACGCCGGTACATGAGTTGCGAAATGTTCACCGGGTCCGCGTGATCGAACAGCGACTGCATGACCGTGATGCCGATCTGCTGGATCAGCGGGTCGGGATAGAAGACGTCCATGAGCGTCTTGACGAGCAGCCAGTTCACCGAGCGCGACAGCAGGTTCGACCACACGGCGCCGGGCACCGCGAGCACGGCCCGCTCGAGACGATGCGAAATCGCGACGAACGACGCACCCTGAATGCCGCCGAGGCTGACGCCGTAATAGTAGACGCGCGTGTCGTCGAGCAGCGCGTGATCGCCCACGTCGATCTGATCGTCGAATTGCAGGTCGGCCAGCGCCATCTCGGTCATCGCGAGGTTGTTGACGAGCGATTGCTGGAGGCGGTCGGTCACGAGGCGGATGCGGTTCAGGTCGGGCAGCAGTTCCTCGATGATGAGTTCCAGGTCGCCCTCGGACAGGCCGATCCAGTCCGTCGCGATCATCACCACGCCGTGTTCCTGTGCGAGCCCTTGGAAGATACTCGCACCCCAACCCGCCAGATACGAGCGCCCCGACCCGAACAGGCCGTGGCCGAACACGACCAGCGGCAGCGGCTCGCCGTCGTAGGCTTTTGCCGGAATAATCATCGTGAACGGGTAGCTGCGCGGCCCCTGCAGGGTCGGATGATGGTCGGCGTCGTAGTTGAACTCGCTGTCATCGTTCAGGTAGTTCGGCGGGGTGAAATCGCCCTGCACCATGTAGGCCAGATTCGCGTTCGGATCCTTTTGCACGAGCGTCAGGGTGTATGAGAACCCGGTGCTCGCGGCCTGTTCCAGCGTGGCGTCGCGCATCGAGAGCACGCTGCCCAGAATGTAGTCCTCGCTCGCCACGGTGAAGTCCCAGGCGAGCAGCAGGTCGTCGCGGTCGTAGTCCTTCGAGTCCAGAAAGTCGAAAATGTCCTCGTAATCGGAACGCACACCCTCGATGATCGGGTTCGTCGTCAGGACATCATCGCGCAGCGCCGCGAAAGCCGGGGGCGATTCGAAAGGCTCGCCGTCCGCTCCGATGACGTGGTCGGTCAGCACCACGACGTGGCGCGCGCCGTTTTGCATCGGCTCCATCGGGCGGACGATCATGGCGTAGCGGCCGTCGTAACCGCTGCGCCGGTTCATATCCATTTCGACCATGCACAGCCCGCGCTCGCCGTTGTCCATGTTGAACAGGGCCACGGGATTGCCGGGCGTGAGGGATTCTTCCATCTCGTGAATGTTCGTGAGCACGTCGGGATCCACATCGCGGCCGAAGTGCAACAGGATCGGCGACGCGGGGGAGGAGCCGTCCGCGGTATTGATCATGGTCACGTCGAAAAACTTGCCGGGACGCATTTCCACCGCGTCCTCGGGATAGTTCACGCGCTTGCCGGTCGGCGTCGTGGGATCGTCGATCTGATAAAACGCACTGGGGTACGGCAGCAGACATTCGTTGCTGGTGGCGAAGGGATTGCACCCCTCGGGGATGTCGATGTCGATGAGATCGGTGTCGTCATCGGCATCGTCGTCGGAATCGTCATCCGCGTCGTCATCGGAGTCATCATCGGAGTCATCATCGGAATCGTCATCGGAATCGTCATCGGAATCGTCATCCGAGTCATCATCGGGAAGGGGCGGAAAGGTGTCGTCGTCGCCGGTCGCGTCGTCGTCATCGGCAACGTCGTCGTCAGTCGCGTCGTCGTCGGGCAACGACGCGCTCGAGTCGTCGTCAGCCGAATCGTCACCGCCGCCGCAGGCCGCGACCGCGAGCAACATCGCGAGCACCGCGACGCGCATCGTCCCTCGTCCGATTCTCCGCAGAATTCCCATGTTCGCCTCGATCCCGGTAGAGTCCGCGCGTCGTCGCCGGCCTCGTCACTGCGTGAAGCCGACCGCCTTGCGATAGTCCGTCAATTCCTGCTTCCACTTCGCCACATCGTCGGGATGATGCTGGGTGGCGAATTTTTCCCAGCGACGGCAGTGGAAGAGAACGTTGTCAGCCAGTGCCGGCAGCGCCACCTTGGTCGCCTTGTTCACCACGGGCAGAATCGCCGCCAGATTCCCGCCGGGATTCGAATCGACGTAGTAAATCAGGTCGGTTTTGAGCAGATCTTCGCGCGATTTCACCCATTCCTTGGGCAGCGGAGCCACGTGCCACGTGCCCGTGTTCTTCTCGGTCAGAATCGCGCCCTTGCGAAACTCCTCGACGGCCGGGTTCATCTTGTCCTGGCACTTGATGCCGGGGACCTGATTCCAGGTGCTCTCCCACGGAAAGCTCTGGCGGTTGTTGTGACGCTCCAGCGTGAAATGGCGCGGATCGACGAAGGGCATGACCAGAAGCTGGTACATGTAGAACTTGCCGCCCTCGACGCACGGCGCGCAGTCGAAGGTGTAGGGCATGAATGTGCGCTTCTTGGTCGTGATCGAGCCGTTGGAGGGAAACTCCTCGGACTCGAGGTCGAATTTTTCGACGTTGGTGATGACGCGCCAGACGGTGGGCGGCTCGAAGGGCACGACAAGGCGCATCCAGCCCTCTTTCAGACCGCCTTCGCCTTCGAGCAGGCGGGGAATCGGCTTGCCGGCGAGCAGATCCGCGGTTTCGCTTTCCGAAAGCGCCACCTCCGGAATCTTGAGCTTCATCGACTTGGATGCGTTGGTGTCGAACGACACCGGCTCGGACCACTGCGCCGTCAGCGGCGCGGCCAGGAGTAACGCGGCAAAAAGAACGACCAACAGCGCCAGCGTGCCCGATCGAACGGATATCGACTGCATCGGTGAATCCCCCTCGCCCCGTGAAACGACGATTCGAACGTGGGGCGCCCCGGGGCGAATGTGTACCATCCGCCTCGCGAAACGGGCAATAGGGGAACCGCCGTGGAGCGTCGGATTCTGGCGGCGGCAGATTCCGGCTGTGTCAGCCTCGGGCCGCGGCAGATTCCGACCGTGTCACGCCGGCAGCATGTAGCCGCCTTCCGGGCCGCGTACGAGCAAACCCTTGCGCACGAGGCGGCCGAGCGTGGCGTAGACCACCGCCGACGAGCCGAGATACCCGGCGCCGGCGAGCTGCTCGAGAATGAATTTGGGTTCGATGGGCTTTTTCTTGCCCTTGAGCGCGGCGAAGATCATCGGCGTCACTTTTTGCTTCGTGCGCCGGCGTGGCATGGACGCCTCGAAGACTTTGAGTTTGCCCGCCACCTCTTTCAGGAGTTCGAGCGCCCGACGTTTCTCGGTGAGTTGGTAGTCGATCGCCTCGATCTCCCGCGACAGGGTTCGGATCTCGTACTGAAGCGTCCGATACAGGTCACCACCATTCATATTCATGCAAACTCTCCACGTCATGGGCGGGGGTTCCCTGCCCGCGCGACGAATGCCGCACCGATTGCCCCACGCCGGTCACCTTCATGAAATTCCGCGCCCGACACCACACGCGCCGGAACGATGTCCACATGCATCAAATCGCTTGTGGCACATCCTGTCAATCGGTCGGTACGGCCCAAACCGGGAGTCCCGATCCGAGATCCACGGACATTTCACTCTCCGGACGTGACCTCGATAATTGCATGGCTCCAGTCCACACCCGCGCTCTGGATGCGCACCTCGCCGTCGGCGATGATCGAAGGGCTGTTTTCCCTCGCGACGCACCACGCGTGATATCGGCCCGCCTTCTTCGGCAGCCGCCACTCGGTGGCCTTTTCGACCGAAAACTCCATGCCCTTGGTGGCCGTGTACCAGTGGAAGGTCACGTTGTCTCCGCGCGTCGGGAAATCCACGTCGGCAATCAGCTTGATGGCCCCCTCGTTGCCCACGACCGTCACGCCGTCTCCGCCCGGCTCCGTCGGCTTGGCGTCGACGAGCACGTCGATCTTGTTGAACACCGGATTTTCCTTCGCCGGCTCGTCCATGACAATGAAGGATTTGAGCGCGAGAAGCGGATTGTCCTCGAGATCGCCGACGGCCATGGCGACGGTGAGCACCGTGCCCTCCGGATCGTAGGGAATGCCGAATTTCTGTTCGAATTCGTTCGGATTCTCGGGCACGGTGAACGAAAACGGCGGCAGCCCGGGCGCTTCCATGTACAGCTCGCCCGCGGGAATCTCCTCGCCTTGCTCGCCCGCCGAGAAACTCGCGATTCCGGTGACGATCCACGTCTTGGGTTCCAACAGCGGCTCGCCGTCCATCGTCACGGCGACACCCGTAATGGTGACCGTGTCGCCGGGCGCGGCCTCTCGCGGCTCGGTCTTGATGGCGATGACGCGATCCTGCGTCAGACGGCTGGGCGGATCGAATTCGGGAACGTCGCACGCGGCGACCAACATCGCCGTCATGAGACCCAGGATCGGTGCAAATCGTTTCATCTCGGACCTCCCTACCACCGGGCCGCGACGCCGAGCGTCGGATAGAAGGTCGGCAGCGACAGCGCCTCGCGCTGCGTGTAGTCGTAGTTGTAGATGTAGCCCACGGGCTGCTTGCGAAAATAGACGTTTTGCAGGTCGAGATAGACCGTGAGCTGCCAGTTCGTGTACTCCCACGCGCGATCGACACGCACGTCGAGTTGGTGGATGTCGTCGTCGCGCTCTTCGTTGATCTTGTCGCTGTAGAGCGGCACGTAGGAATCGGTGTCGGCGTTGTAAAGCGCCGACTCGATCGGCGTGAAAGGCAACCCCGTGGCGTAAGTGAAGCGCCCGCCGACGCGCCAGTGCTCGCCGAGCCGATAAGACGCCACGACGACCGCGTTGTGCCGCTGGTCCTGATCGAAATACCGCCAGTCGTCGCCGGGCTGATCGCGCCGCTCGCTCACCGTGAACGTGTACGCCAGCCAGCCGTAGAGCCGGTCGGTCAGTTCCTTGCGCGCGAGCAGTTCCGCGCCGTACACGTGCCCGATACCCTCGTTGTTGTAGGGTTCCGGGTCGTCGGCATTCGTGCCCGCGACGAGGTTTTCGAGTTGCTTGTAATAGCCCTGCGCGTCGAGCGACCATCCCTCGCCGAAGTCGTACTCCGCCCCGCCGTTGTAGCTGACCGCATACTCGGGATCGACCTGGTCGGTGCCGAAGGGCGGCAGGAACTCGTCGGGTTGCGGATACTGATGATAAACGCCGACCGCGCCCTTGAATGTGAGCTTTCTCGTCGCGAACACGCGCGTAAAAAGCCGCGGATCGAACGACGACCGCGTCACCTCGATATCTTCGTTATAGAACGTGCCCGCCGTCGCCCGGACCCCCGGCGTCAGGATCACCGTGTCGGCGATCTTGACGGAGTCCTCGATGTAGCCTTCGAAGATGCCGAGCGAGAGCGTCTCGTCGTAGCGGTACGACCGCTCGTTGAACAGGTTGGCGCTCGGGTCGCCTTCCTTGGGCGGGCGAATCACGTCGGCGGTCACATGGAACTCGCCGGCCATGCCCTCGACGCCGACGGCGAGCGTGCTCCACGGCGCGATCTTCCAAGTCAGGTCGTCGCGCACCACGGGGACCGTGCCCGAGATGTCGAAGGTCGTGTCCTTGAAGACGGCGATGGACAGATTCTGGATGTTGTACGCGGCGGCGAGCCGGTTGGTGACCGAGGCGTCGGGCGTGAATGTCCACGACAGCGACGGTTGGTGAAACCAGGTTTCGAATTCGAAGGTCTGATCCGCCGTCGGTTGCTCCTGGTTCGCCTCCTTGTTGACGAGCCCGAACGCGTCGTCGGAGCCGTAGGCGAACAGGCGAATGGAGTGGCGGGGGTTGGGCCGCCAGGCCGCCTGCGCCTGGTAGTCGTAGAAGCGCGGCACGACCGTGAAGGCGCCCTGATCGTCGGGCATGAGTTCGGGCAGGATGAAGTCGATGAAGCTGCGCCGTACCGCCGCGCCGCCGCTCCACGCGCCGTCCTTGTCGAACGGGCCTTCGGCGAGCACGAAGCTGGAATAGTTCGTGATGTCCGCGACGCCGGAGAATTTTTCGTTGTTCGGCGGCCGCGTGTTGATCTCGACGATGCCGCCCATCGCGTTGCCGTATTTCGTGGAATACCCGCCTGCGTAATAGTCGAGCGACTCGATCCACTCCGAGTTGATGACGGTCTGCAACCCGCCGAAATGCAACAACTGCGGAATGTCGAACCCGTCCACATAGTAGCGGCTGTCCTCGGGGCTGGTGCCGCGAATCGCCGGGCCGATCGTGAACGAGCTGACGGGGTTGCGCACCACGCCGGGCATCGACTCCACGACGCGCACCGCGTCGCCGCCCCCGCCGGGCATGGTCATGATCTCCTCGCGAGACACGCTCTGTTTCGCGACGTCGGCGATCTCCTTGCGCGCGGTGACGGCCACCTCCTGCAATGTGAACTCGCCACTCGCCGGTTTCAGATCCACGTTGCGCGTCGCCGTCTTGCCGGACACGGTGACCGATTCCTTCACCGGCTCGTAACCGTTCGACGAAAACACGAGCACGTATTCGCCGTCGGGCACGTTTTCAAACCGATAAGCACCTTCCTCGTCGGTCAGCGTCGTGCGTTCGGTTCCCTCGATGTCGACCTCGACGCCCTGCATCGGCACGAGCGACGACGCATCGGTCACGACGCCCGCGATCCGCCCTTCGGCGGCGGCGGTCGACGCGCCGGGCGCGGCGAGCACAAACGCGGCGAGCGCGCACGTCAAGATCCATCGCGACATGAATTCGGCTCCTCGTTTGACGTCGGCACGTCCGGACGCGCCCAAAAATACGCAGGAATCGATTAACACATCCGACCGAACCTGCCTAGAAATATCCGTGGCGACCCGAAGACCGAATGGAACGGCTCGTTACCGGCAGATCTTCTCGATCATCCGCACGAGATTGTCGATCCGCTCGCGTCCGATCTCGCTCGATCCTTCGACGCGGGCGATTTCGGCCTGCAGGATCTCGCGGATCGATTCGCGGTCCGCGCGCATGCGGGCCAGCAGACGCACCTCATCCGCGGTGAAGCTCTGGCCGAAGGTGCCGAGCGAGAGCTTGGCGATGAGCACACGCATCCGTGCGAGGTCGCCGGTCGGGTCGGGTCTGGATTCCGAAACATCGGCGCGGGGTTTTCCGGCTTCGTCCATCGTTCGACCTTATCGTTCTGCCGTAGAGAGGGTCAACGAGGAATTGAGACGCTCGGGAAACGCGAAACCAAGTCCAGCATGACCGAATCCCCGACCATCATGACATCCGACAGGGATGCTGGGTGACCTTCATTACCGTCCGCGCACTCCTCAAAATCTCAATTTGATTCACGACCGGCGTTCATGATAGTTTTTCCGACGAAGAGGGCGAAGACGAAACCCTTCTTGAATGCGCGTCTTGGAAAAATGTGACCGTCGATCGACGCTTCGCGGGTGGAGTCGGCGATGTCTCGAACGGGATTGGTCCGGGCGTACTTGGTCATGGCGATGTTCACGCTGGCCGCGTGTGTGTGCGGCTGCGGCGGCGGCGAGACGCAGGATTCCGGCCGCGTCGGGGGAGGCGGCGACGACGACGCGGACGAGGACGACGACTACACCGCCCCGCCGGATGACGACGTGAACGACGACGATGTCGACGACGACACGCAGGACGACGACACGCAGGACGACGACACGCAGGACGACGACATCGACGACGATACCGGCGATGACGACACCACGGCGACCACCACGACCACGACGATCGTCACCACCACCAGCACCACGACCACCACGAGCCTGCACTTAGAGACGGAACGCGTCGCCGGCGGATCGCCGGGCAGGGACGGCCTCGACCTCGCGGTCAACTGGGACGGCCTGATTTACGCGGCGGCGATCAAGGGGCGTTCGCTCATCGCGTACAAGTGGGAAGAGGGATTCGGGGTGAACGCCGAGGACATCGGCGTGATCGCCGAGGCGCCGTCGATCGTGTCGCTCGGTCTCGGCGGGCAGACCACAATCGTCCACATTGCGTACCGCAATCCCGTCGAAAAATCGCTCGACCTCATCCGCGACGTCTGGAGCACGCGCGTGCACGAAACGGTCGACGCGAACGGTGAGATCGGCTCCGACATCGCGATGGCGGGCGATACGAACGGCGACCTGCACATCGCGTATTACGAAGAACTGAACGGCGACCTGCGCTACGCGACCAACAAGAGCGGCACCTGGTCGATCCAGAATGTGCTATCCGAGGGCAACGTCGGCCGCCATGTGGACCTCGCACTCGACTCCGAGGGCTTCGCGCACATCAGTTGCTACGACGCGACGAACGGCCGGCTGCTGCACCTCAGCAACGAAACCGGCACATGGGCGGCGCAGCAGGCCGACCTGACCACGTGGAACGTCGGATGGGACACATCCATCGCGATCGGACGCGACGATGCGGTCTATATCGCGTACTACGATGTCTCGTTCGAGCGGCTCAAACTGACCAAACGGGCGGCGGGCTCTGGCGTTTGGTCGTCGCAGACCGTCGTGAACGAACCGGCCCGCGATCCGGGCGTGATCGTGGACGGTGACGGGCACGTCCAACTGGGATATCGCACCGAGACGGCTCTGGGATTCGCCACGAATCAGAGTGGTTCGTGGGAGTTCGACGACCTCGAAGCGGGGACCTTCGGTCCGCTGGCCGTTGCGCGGGCCCCCGACGCGACGCCGGCGTACCTGTACCACGATCAGGCCACGGGCGAACTCAGGGCGGGCGTCTATCGGCGAAAGCTCGTGACCGAAACGGTGGCCGAGGTCGGCACCGTCGCGCGGCCGATGATCACAGACCTCGACGACAACGGCATGGCACAGATCGTGTACCTCGACAGCACCGGCCCCGAGGACTTTTTCATCAATTTCGCGCAGCGGGTCGGCGAGGACAGTTGGGGCGTCGCCACGGTCGTCGACGAGGCGTCGGGGCACGTCTCGCCCGACTGGATTCACAACACGGACGGCCGCCGCCACGTGGTGCTCGGAATGCACGAGCGGCACACGCTGTCGTGTCTCGGCGATTCGGAGTACGTGGCCGATGTCGCCATCGGTTCGGAAAACGACCCCACATGGGATGTCGAAATCCTTCTGGCCGACCACGAGCACTACTTCGAGTCGCGACCCGTCGTGATCGCGAACGGCGACATCTTCCACGTCGCCTACGTCGAATATGACTGCGTGAACAACACGTCGCGGCTGATGTATCGGCTGCGCGACAACGGCGTGGACACCGACGAGGAGGTCGCCACGCTGGTCGGCCCGATTACGCGCTACGACATGGCGGTCCACAACGGTACGCCGATGATCGTGTACGAAGACGACAACAAGCCGCGCTATGCCTACCGCACGGGGATCGGGTGGCTCAAGGCCCTCATGCACGACTACTCCGGCATGTTCATGGCCGATCGTCCTTCGATCGCCGTCGATTCGGACGGCGCGTTCCACGCGATCTACTACATCTACAGCGACGTGCGTTTCATCCACAGCGTCTACAACGAGGACCTCGACGAGTGGCAGCCCGAGGACCCCGATCTGCCTTACGACTCGATCACGAATTCCTACGACCTGTTCTTCGACCGGCACGACCACATGCATGTCGTGTTCAGCGGACCCACCGAAGCCTTCTACATGACGGACTCCGAAGGTCCGTGGCTCTACCAGAAGGTCGGCGATCAGGGTGGTTTCGGTAATTGGGCCGACGGCGTTGTGGACGAGGCGGGGCATTTCCACATCGGCTACTACGGAGTCGACGAGGCCAGCTCGCCCAAAATCCTCAGCTACGTGACCGACGCCGGGCGCGAGTGGACGAGCTGGATCATGGACGACACCGGTTCGACCGTGCGCTGCGCCGATGTCGCATGGGACGACGGCGATGGATCGGCGATTGTTTACGGCGACAGCGCCGACGGGGGCGTCACCTACGCGGCCAAACCCGGCGCGGCGTGGCAGTTCGCCCAGGCCGTTTCCGGTTCGGCGGCCGCGTTTTCGGTTGCCCTCGCGTTCGAGTCCGACGCCACGCCGCACGTCGCATTCGCCGTGGACGGCGATGTCGGCCACGCGACGCGGGACCCCAACTGGAACGATGAGACGATCGCCTCGCCGGGCGACGTCCCTGTCGCAATCGCGGTGGACGGAAACGATGTGCCGCATGTCGCCTTCGTGGACGGGACCGCGCTCAAACACTGGACACCCGCGGATGGTCTGGAGACGATCGCCGGCGTTTCGGCGTTTTCCCCGGTGGCCATCGCCGCACGTGGGACCTCGCTGGTCGGCATCGCCTTCCGCGAGACCGGCACCTTCGACGCGAAGATCGCCTGGCTCGTCGGGTCCGACTGGCAGATCGAACCGATCGACACCTCGCCCTCCGACGGCTCGACGATCGACCTGTTCATCGGAACCGACAACATCCCCCGCGCGGCGTACACCGACGCCGACACGGGGCTGATCCGCTACGCGTATAAGGATGGCGCGTCGTGGACGAGCGAGGGCGTGGCGTCGTTCCTGAGCGAGCCGACGCGCGCGGCCATCGTGTATGCCCCCATCGCCGAACTCGCGCATCTGGCGTTTTACGACGCCGACGATACATCGTTCGGTTACGCCATCCGCGCGAACGACACGTGGCAGTCCTATATCGTGGACGACGTCGGCGATGCGGGAGATTCGGTGACGCTCGCCATCGACGACGCGAACGTCATCCACGCGGCATACCTGGCGGGCGGCGCGGTTTTTTACGGATACCTCTCGCTCGAGTGACGCGCCGTCACGGCATGCCGTAGAGGTCCTGCCAGCCCATCCGCGCGATGAGCGCGTCGCGGTCCGGCGCGGCCAGCGGTTCGCCCGGCGCGCCGCGCACCAGACCGGCTTCGAGCGTCGCTCGCAAGACGACCCGCGACATTTCGTAGTAGCCCTTCCACGTGAGATGGCAGGAATCCTTGAACAGGCTCGGCGGCGTGATGCCGGTCGGCGACATCGCCTCGGCGGCGGTCTCGAGATCGGCGAGCGGCACGCCGCGCGAGCGCATCGTCTCGCGCACGAATGCGTTGAACGACGGGCGCGTGCGGTTCATCGGAAGGTTTTCGACGTACACGCGGTAGGTATCGAGCGCCGCCCCGTATTCGCCCGCCTCCTCCAGGCACTGCCCCGTCAACTTCGCGGCGTAGGCCTGATGGGGGCTGCGCGCATAGGTCCGCGCGGCCTCGGCGCAGTCGCCACGCGCCGCGGCTTTTGCGCCCTCGGCGAAATACACGTCGTCTTCGGGGAACACGTAGCTGCGATCGCCCTGGCCCGGATCGATGCCGCGATACTGGTAGTGAATCGGCAGCGTCATCCACACGACCGGAACTCCAGCAGCCTGCGCCGCATCGAGGATCGCGACGACGTTCTCCCGGAATCCTCGCACCACGGCCTGCGTGTCGGAGTCCTGTGGCGTGAAATACGGCCGTTCCTCGGTGCGCGGCGTCGGGATGAGGCTGCGTTTCATCGCGCGGTACACGACCCACTCGTGCAGGGCGTCGCTGATCGGGACGCGCGAGACGTACCCCTCGTTGTTGCCCATGCCGATGACGAGCAGGTCGGGTTCGACGACGAGCGCCGCGCGCACCACCTCGCGCACCACGATCGACATTCCCCCTGCCGCGCCCACGTTGACGAGTTCGAACGTCCGCGACGGGAACCGCGCTTCGAGTTCCGCCCGCATCCAGTCGCCGATGCCGCCGTGGCCGGGTGTCTCCTGCAGGTGGTGCACGTACGGTGAACCCTGTGCGAACGACTCCCCCGCGATCATGAGGCGAAACGTGCCGGGGCGTTTGCGCACGGGCACCGTGCTTTCGACAAGTCCGCCCTGCCTCGAAATCACCCACCGCGCGCCGCGCGTCGTCCATGCCTTCTTCACCACCTGGACCGGCGCATGCACCAAGGCGTCGTCGAGCCGCTCGGTCGCAATCCGTCCGCTTGATTCCAGCCAGGTCAGAGCGATCGTGACGGCGAGACCGAGCGCGATCGCGGGGACGGCGGCGAACAGGAAGTGACGAAACGGTCGACGCATCGTTTGAGTCTTCGCATGGTGGAGCGCGGCGTCAATCGATTTTCCCGGCTCCGCCGCGTCGCCCTCTGGCCGACCGCGACGCGCGCGTGTAGGATGCGACCGCGTGTTTTCGCGAAAATTCGGGAGTGCGTGATGAGGAATTTTTCGCCGCGTCGCTGGTGCGCGGCCGTGATGATCGTGCTCGTGTTCGCGTCGCTCGCGGCGGCGGCCAAGCCCAAGGCCAAGGCCAAGGCCAAGCCTGCGGACAAGGGTCCCGCGGCGGCGAGCGCCACCACGGTCGAGGGCGTGCTGGGGAGCGCCGAGCTGGCCGGGGCGAAGGTCGGCATTGTCGTGCAGAGCCTGGCCGATGGACGCGTGCTGCTCTCGAAAAACCCGGACCAGCCGCTCATCCCCGCGTCCACCAACAAGGTGGTCACGGGAGCCGCGGCGCTCGATGTGCTGGGCCCCAAATACCAGTTCAAGACCGAGATCTACATCGACGGCAAGATGTCCGCCGACGGCACGGTGAACGGAAACATCTACGTGAAGGGCACGGGCGATCCCTCGACCACCATCGAAGAGACGTGGCTGATCGCGCACCGCGTGTGGGGCCACGGCGTGCGCGCGGTGACCGGCGACGTCATCGCCGACGACTCGCGATTCTCGCCCGAGCGCTGGTACGGCCGCGACGTGTGGAACTACGCGAGCCCGGCCTCGTACACGCAGCCCATGGGCGCGCTCGCCTTCAACTACAACACCGTGCAGGCGCACGTGGCCCCCGCGTCGGACGAGGGCGCGAAGGCGCACGTCACGCTGGAGCCCGACAACAGCTACTACCAACTCGACAATCAGGTGACGACCTGCGCCAAGTGCAAGTCGGTGCTGTCGATGCGCGTCGAGGGGCGCACCGCGACGGTGACCGGCCAGATCGCGGCGGGCGCGGAACCATGGACGACGTTCCAACCGGTCGGCGAGCCCGCGGAGTTCGCCGCCGCCGCCTTCAAGTCGCTCATCGAAAAAGAAGGCGTGAAGGTGGCGGGCGCGGCGCGGCGCGGCGAGGTCCCCGCCGGGGCGCGAGTGCTGTTCCGCCACGAGAGCCGCGACCTGTCGCTCATCGTGCGTTACATGATGCGCTGGTCGAACAACTTCGCGGCGGAACAGCTCTTCAAGGCCGTCGGCGCGCACGCGTCGGGCGCGCAGGGTTCGCGCGAAACGGGCGCGGCGGCGGTCGAGGAATTCATGACGCGTAACGGCCTGTGGCGCGAGGGTGTGGTGATCGCCGACGGCTCGGGCCTGTCCAAGCTCAATCGTCAGACGCCGTCGTCGCTCGTCGCCATTCTCGCATGGGCGGCGAACCGTCCCGAGGTCTTCCCCGAACTCGTCGAGTCCATGGCGGTCGCGGGATCCGACGGCACCCTGCGCAAGCGTTTTCGCGGAACGCCGCTCGACGGCCGCGTACGCGCCAAGACCGGCTACGTCGGCGGCGTCATCTGTCTCGCCGGCTACGCGTGGAGCCCGCGCGGCGAACCCTTCGCCTTCGCGATGATGGTCAACAACCCTGGTCCCGGCTCGTCGGTCGGCGGCGTGCGCAACGCCATCGACCGCATCCTCGTGCTGCTGCTGTCCTAGCGCTGATCCTCGCGGGTCGTGCGGCAGAGCCGCCCTCGGCTGCGCGGTTCAACGCGACCGATCCACACGCAAGTTCGCGTGGACGATCGTTCCAGCTCGCGGAACACCCGTGCCCTCGATCACCCGCGCGACTCCCGCGAACCGCAACTCCCGGCGCACCTCGTCATCCGCGTTCGCGGGCAAGAGCGCGTCCACCGGACCGCGCGGCCAAAGCCCCGTCAGCAGACGCACGCGGCGCAGCTCGTCTTCACTCGGCAAAGCCGGGAGCACGAGGCGAATTCGCGTGAAGTGATACGCGATGATCGGCGCGGACTGAGGATTGAAGACGTGCGGCCCCGTCACCAGCCACACCGCCGCGCCCGCGATGCGAAAGTTCTCGACCACGTCCAGCAGATCGTGCCAGCGCGTGGGGGCATGCCCCGAAAAAACGACGAGACCCGGCTTCGCCTGCGCGAGATCCTCGGCGAGGTGGATCGCGTGTTCGCGCAAAGGCTCGGCATCAGGGGCGACCTCGCCCCACGGCGTGCCGTCTTCGCCGGGACGCACGACGCGCCACTCGATGGTGCGGGCCTCGGCCCCGAGCGCAAGACGCATGCGCGCGCGCACCCGGTGGACCCACGTCGCGGCGGGGACATTCAATGGCGATCCGGCGGCTTGACCGGCAAGGCGAGGTACTTGGCGAGTTTCTCGAAGAGCCGTTCGGCTCCGGCGCCGTCGATGAACCGCGTCCCGAGCTGCGTCATGCGGTCGCGGGCGCGCGTGCTCGTCAGCAACAGGTCGAGGCGCGATGCCGTTTCGCCGTCGGGCGAGGCCCAACCGCAGCCCAGCTCGGCCATGGCGCGCAGGTGGGGATCGTCGCTCGGGTACAGTGCGGGCACGCCTCGGCACGCGAGTTCAAGCGCGGTCCAGCGCGCGGCGCACACGGCGACCTGCGCGCCGGTGATCGCGCCGATGACCCCCGCTTCGCCGGTGAGCACCCGCGCGGGACGTCCGGTGCGCGCGAGCGCCTCGGCCACGCCTCGGGCATCGACACCGGGAGCGGCGACGGTGTCGATCTCGAAGGCCGATTTCGCGCCCGCCACGAGCGATGCGAGTCGCTCCCACGCGGCAATGTCGGCGTATGCACCGGCGGCGACCAACAGACGCGGCGGCGCGCCCTCGGGCGGCGGGTCGGGCGTCATCGCCCGCGCAATGTCGGCGCGGATCGGCGCGAAGCGCGCTCCCAACACCAGCCGCGCCTCGGCGGTCGCCACCGCCCCGGCGAGCGGCGCGTCAGCGTTGGGATTCACGAACGCGGTGGCGGCGACGTAGGCCGGGTTGCGGTCGGCGATCACCGCGAACGGCATGCGATCGAGCACGTGGCGCAGCCGCGCGAAATCGACCGTGCCAAACTCCGCGTCGTCCACGATCACGGCATCCTCGCCGCGCGCGAGAGCCGCGAGTTCGTCCACCGCCTCGACACCGGTCGCCTCCGAAGCGGACACCGGGAAATCGATGTCCGATGCGCCCTCGGGGAGCGAACCCGCGACGACGAAGCGCGATTCGACACCCATTGCCCGGGCGGCCTCGGCGAGCGGCACGCTTCGCCACCATCGCCGCAGGCTCGAATTCGGCCCGGCGCTGACACGAAAAATGATCACGAGAAAACTGCCCCTCGGAACGGCGTGAACGCGAGCCTTGACATTAAACATGCACTGAACGACACGAGCAAGGTACGAATCGCCGCGCCGCGCGGGCCCGGCGGGGGAGAGATGAAAATGCAAAAAGGAATGAAAATCGGCGCCGTCATTCAGGCGCGCGTGGGTTCGTCGCGTTTTCCGCGAAAGGTCTTCGCCGACATTTGCGGCCGTCCCCTGCTCGGCCACATTCTCGATCGCCTGAAGCGCTGTACGACATTGGACCGCATCGTCATCGCCACATCCACGCAGCCCGGCGACGCCGAGCTGCTCGATTTCGCCAAAGCCGAGGGCGTGGAGTCCTTCGCGGGCGACGAAAACGACGTGCAGAAGCGCTACATCGACGCTGCCCAGAAGTTCGGCCTCGACATCGTCGTGCGCATCTGCGGCGACTCGCCCTTCATCGATCCGAAGATGACCGACCGCCTCGTGACCGAGCTGGTCGCCGCGAACGCGGACTACGCCGAGCCCGATCCCGAGATCCCCGGTGCGTACGAGGGCGCGGAGGCCGTGACGCTTGCAGCCCTCCTTCGCGCGCGCGAACTCGGCGACAACGGCCCCGACCGCGAGCACGTGACGTGGTACATCCGGCGGCACGAAGCCGAGTTCAAGGTGATCCACCCCAAACCAGACCCCGCGACGCACGGCAAATGGCGGCTTTCCATCGACACCCGCGCCGACCTGGATTTCGTGCGCTCGGTGTTCGGCACGCTCTACAAGCCCGGTGACGTGTTCGACGCCGCCGCGCTCGCCGCGCTTCTGCGCGAGCAGCCGGTCTTGGCCCTCCTCAATGCGCACGTGCGTCAGAAGCCCGCCGACCTGACCAGCCCGCACGTCGGCCTCTACGTCGAGACCGATCACGACATCTCGGCGGCGGTGTCGCTCGCACGGCGGCTGAACGAGTGGCACCACTGCGGGGTGCGTTTCCTGGGTCCCTTCGACGAATCGAAGCGCGTCTCGTTCGCGGCGATGGGCTACGGCGCCCAGCGCCTCGCGTCGCTCGCCGACGAAGCGGCGCTGGCGGGCGCGATCGAGCACGGCCGACTCGCGGCGATCGTCGCCCCGGCCCGCGTGCTGGAGCGCGCGACGCGCCACGACTGGCCGCTGCCCATGCTCTCCACGCTGGCGACGCCGGAGCAGATCGCCTCGGCGGCGCGCAGCCATTAGCGCGATGACGGGCGCGGCGCTCCTCGATGCATCGACCGATGACCGGCGCATCGCGCTCGCGGTGTTCGCCACGGCGTGGGTCTCCTACGCCTACTTCCAGCACGGCGGCAACTGGGGCGGCAACGCGCTGTGGGACCTCGTGCGCGCCGTGGTCGAACGCGGCACGATCCGCATCGACGACTTCGTCGCCAACACCGGCGACTGGTCGAGCTTCGGCGGGCATTTCTACGCCGCCAAGAACCCCGGCGCGGGGCTCATCGCCGTGCCCGTGTACGCGCTCTATCGCCTGATCGTCCCCGGCGCGTTCGCGACCTTCGCGTCGGGGCTCGCGGCGGTCCATCTCGTCACCGCGTTCTCGTGGTCGCTCGTCTCGGCCATCGCCGCCGCGCTGCTCTATCTTTGGCTTCGCCGCGCGTTTTCGCCCGGCGCGTCGCTCGCCGCGACGGCTGCTTCGGCGCTCGGCTCGATCCTGTTTCCGTATTCATCCGCCGCGAACGCGCAGGTGCTCGTGGCCGCGTGTTACGTGATCGCCGCGTACGCCGTCTCGCGTTCGGGCGAGGAACGCGGTGGCGCGTGGTGCGCCCTCGCGGGATGCGCGGTCGGCTACGCCGAATGCACCGAGCCCATCGCGCTCATCGGCATCGTCGCGATCATGGCGATGATGGCCGTGCGCAGGACGCCCGTGCGGGGATGGATGTGGTTCTTCGCGGGCGCGGTCCCGACCGCCCTGCTCCTCGGCGCGTACAACCTCGCGGCCTTCGGCTCACCCTTCGTCACGAGCTACGCGTACCAGAACCCGGTCTTCAACACGCCGGGTGCGGTCATGGGCGTCTTCGTCCCGCCGTCGCTGTCGGTGCTCGCGGCCATCACGGTGCTGCCCGTGCGCGGCCTGCTGTGGATGAGCCCGGTCTTCGCCATCGCGCCGCTGGGAATCGCGCTGCTCTGGCGAAACCGCGACTGGCGCGACATCGCCCTCGTCATCACCGTGATCGCCCTCGCGAGCCTGCTGTTCAACATATCCTACGCCACGTGGCACGGCGGATGGTGCGTGGGGCCGCGCCTGCTGATGCCGGCCATGCCGTTTTTCGCGGCGGCGATCGCGCCCGTGTGGGACCGATTCGCCGCGACGCGCGCGCCCATCGCTTTGCTGGTCCTGATCGGCGTCGCCATCCAACTCATGGTCAGCGCGGTCAACCCGTGGGCGCCGCAAATGGCCGAGGTCACGAATCCGCTCGCCCAGTACATCTGGACGAATATTTCGGCGGGGCAGACTTCGATCAACAACTATCCGATGTTCGGGGAAACGCCGTCCCTGTTCGCCGCGCGGGCGTGGTCGCTCGTATCGTTCGAGGAGCGCTTCGCCGCCTACAACCTCGGCGAGTTCGTCGGCCTGCCCGGGCGCGCGTCGCTGGTGCCGCTGCTCGCCGCGTGGGTCGGGGCGGCGGTCAGGGTCCGAAGTCCGTTGCGGCGGCTTCTTTCGGCTTCGCGCGGCTGACGATCATCAGACCCAAAATGATGAGCAGCGACCCCACGCCCTCGCGCCAGTGCGCGCGCTCGCCGAGCCAGATCGCCGCGCCCAGCCCCGTGATGACGGGCTGCATGGTGGTGTACGCCGCGACGAGCGACGGAGTGGAGCGGCCCACCGCCCAGATGTTGATGGAGTGGCAGATGATCGTGGGCACCACGACGATGTAGAGCATGCCGAACGGCACCCAACGCGGCAGTTCCGAGATCGGCAGCCGCGCGAGCTCGCCGCCCGCCACGGCCAGCACCGCCGCGCCGCCGAACACGGTGCTCCACGCAAAGACCGTCAGCGGCCCGAGGCGTTTGAGAATCGGCCGGTTGAGCACGAGAAAGGTTCCGTACGCCGCGCAGTTGGCCAAGATCAGCAGGTTGCCGAGGCCGTGGCCGCCGAGCTCGAATCCCGACGGGTCGAGCATGGCGAGCGCGCCCGCGACGGCTAGCGCGATGCCCGCGAAGCGCGTCCACGAGAGCTGCTCGATGCCGAACAGGACCGCCGCGCCCGCCGCGAAGACGGGGATCGACGGCGCCATGATGCCCGCGTTGGTCGCGGTCGTGTAACGCAGTCCCACGATGAACAGGAGCTGGTTGAGAAACACGCCGAGGATGCCGAGCATCACGAGAAAACGCAGGTCGCGGGCGGTGGGACGGACGCGCTCGACCTGCCAGGCGAGCAGCAGCAGGATCGGCGCGGAGAGCGCGACGCGCGTGGCGGCGAGGGCGAAGGGGTGGACATGCTCCATCACGCCCTTGGCCACCACGGACATGCTCGCGAAGCCGAACTGCGCGGCGAAGAGCGCGATGTGCACCAGGGGCGCGACGCGTGGGCTGGTCGATGACGTCGTCACGGCGCGAAGCACTACCCGGTTTCGGCCGCGCGGGCAATGATCGAAGTTGGAAATCGACGCCGATCTCCCGCTCCGCCTCTGCCCCGCGTCACGTTCCCATTTTTGGGGGCGTGTTGTAAGCTGCGTCCCCGGTCGAAACACGGCGGATTTTCCGCGCATCGCGGATACGCGGAGCCTTATGAGGAGCGGCATGGCCGATCGCGCGCAGTTGGTGCTGGAGGACGGACGGATTTTCGCGGGCGAGAGCTTCGGCGCGCGCGTGGAGTCGGTGGGCGAGGTCGTCTTCAACACGGCCATGTCGGGTTATCAGGAGATCCTGACGGACCCGTCGTATACCGGCCAGATGGTGTGCATGACGTACCCGCACATCGGCAACACGGGCGTCAACGACGAGGACATCGAGAGCCGCCGCGTGTTCGCAGAGGGGTTCATCGTCCGATCGCGCAGCCTCGTCTCGTCGAACTACCGCCGAACGAAGACGCTGGAGGAATACCTAGAAGGCGCGGGCATCGCCGGCATCGCCGAGGTGGACACCCGCGCGCTCACGCGGCACCTGCGCACGCACGGCTCGCGCGTCGGCATCATCGCTCCGGCGGACCGCGACCCGGCGAAGCTGATCGAAAAAATCCGCGCGAACCCGCCCATCGTCGGGCGCGATCTGGCCGGCGAGGTCACCTGCGACGCCGCGTACCCGTGGACGCAGAGCAGTTGGGATCTCGGCACGGGCTATGGCGAGAAGCCGCCCGCCGAGGCGAAGTTCAAGGTCGTGGCGATGGATTTCGGCGTGAAGACGAATATCCTGCGTCAGCTGGTCGATCACGGCTGCGCGGTCACGGTCGTGCCCGCGACGACGAGCGCCGACACGATCCTCGCGATGGAGCCCGACGGCGTGTTTTTGTCCAACGGACCGGGCGATCCCGAGCCCGTGACCTACGCCATCGAGACGATCCGCGCGCTCGTGGGCAAGAAGCCGATCTTCGGCATCTGCCTCGGCCACCAGCTCATCGGCCTCGCGCTCGGCGCGCGCACATACAAGTTGAAGTTCGGGCACCACGGCGCGAACCAGCCCGTGAAGGACCACGCCACCGGGCGCGTCGAGATCACGTCGCAAAACCACAACTTCGCGGTCGATCTCGACTCCATCGCCGGCGACGTCGTCGCCACGCACGTCAATCTCAACGACGGCACCAACGAGGGCATGGCGCACAGGACGCAGCCGGTGTTCTCGGTGCAGTATCATCCGGAGGCGTCGCCGGGACCCCACGACGCCTCGTACCTGTTCGATCGGTTCACCACGATGATGCGGACCGGCCGCCCCGTGGCGGACGAGGTGCGCGCGAGAATTCGGACCTGGGCGTTCGACTGACGCGCGGGAAAGGACGACACGATGATCAGACGCGTGGTGCGTCTCAAGCTGAACGAGGGTGTGGGCGCGGACGAGGTGCTGACGAAGACCTACGACGTGCTGCCCAAGGTGAAGGGCGTGCAGAGCTGCCGCGTGGGCGTGCCCGAGCACGTCGGCGACGAGGGCGATTACGACGTGGTGTTTTTCGTCGATTTTCAGCGGATGGAGGACGTGAAGGCGTACGTGGACGACCCGGTTCACCGCGATTACGTCGAGAACTTCCTCAACCCGCGCGTGGCGCTCAAGGATGTCGTCAACGTCCGCATCTGGTGACGGCGAGGATCTGAACGAGACCGTCGCAAAGCTCCGGCTTGAGGGTCGCCGGCCGCCCGACTGGTGTTCGTTCGCCTGCCCGCTGGCCGACACGTCGCGCTCGCAACACGCGGCGTGCATGGCCGTGAACGGGGTCTGGTGCCGTGCCCTCGAAGCCCCCGTGGACAAGGGCTCGCCCTGTCGGTTTCGCACCCGGTATGACGAAAACCGATAGACATTCCCAACGCGTTCTGTTAACGATTTCCGCAACATACAACCTGGGGGCAATGCAATGGATGTATTCGCGCTTCATTTTCGTGGATTATTTGCACTCGTCGCGGCGATGGCTCTTTTCGCCGCGGGGTGCGGATGCGGCGACGACGATGACGACGACGATTCGTCCGCGGACGACGATTCGGACGATGACGTGACCGACGACGACACGGGCGATGACGATGTCGCGGACGACGATACGTCGGACGACGACACGGGGGATGACGATACCGGTGATGACGA
>JADLEX010000014.1 GCA_020845895.1 Deltaproteobacteria bacterium
GACATCGCGCTCTTTGCGATGGGCTACGCCTGCATGACCAAGGCGCGGTTCGGCGAATTCGGCCGCAGCAAGAAGGGCATGACCGGGCGGCCAGAGGACGAGAGCAAGCGCGATACGAGCCTGGGCGAGATCCCGATTGAGGATTTCCGCGATCTGTTCGTGAAGAACGTGCGCAAGATCAATGGCCTGGTATTCGATTCGGGAACGCCGTGCAAGGCGTTCTGCGGCGAGATTCGCGAGATCCTGCCGAAGCTCGACGTGGACTTGGTCTACGCCGATCCGCCCTACATCACCGAGTTCGGGGCCAACGATTACGAAGGCAAGATGCACTTCGTCGAAGGCCTCATGACCATGTGGGCGGGCAAGCAGATCCGCGACAACGCCCGCCGCGATTACGAGTCCGGCACCAAGTACAACAAGGAGACCATCGCGTCGCTGATCGGCGACGTGGTGGAGAAATCCCGCGCCAAGTCCATCCTCATGTCCTATCGGGACAAGGCGTTCCCGCGCGAGCCGGAAGTCGTCGAGATGCTCAAAAAGCGTTTCGACCAGGTCGCGGTGAAGCGCATGGACGTCCGGTACAACATCGCTCGCTACGGTCCCGAAGGCGGCGGCAAGGACGCCCAGGAACTGCTCTTCGTGGCGAGCGGCCCGCTCGCGGCGCAGGCCAATACTCACGCCAACTTCCACACCCGGATCACCGGCCAGGTCATCACCAAGTCGCTCATCGCGCAGGCGCAGACCGACGAGGGCGACAAGCGGTTCTCGTTCATCCTGACGCATGCCGGGACCAACAAGAACGGCGATCACTTCACCGAAGAGGAATGCCGGAAAGCCTACCAGTCTGTAGTGGGCACGAAGATCGACGTCGCCCACAGCCAGGATTTCCGCGACATCGTCGGCGGCGTCGTGTCCTCGGAATACGTCGAGGACGGCGAACAGAGCCGTATCGAATGCGTGGGTGAGATTTACACCGGCGTTACCGAGGCGGCGCGCCAGGCCTACGCCCTCGTCCGCAAAGGGATCATCCGGCAGGTCTCGATGGAGTGCGATTACGCCGAGGGCGAGTGCTCCATCTGCGGGAAAAAGGTCAAGAGCAAGGCCGAGTATTGCGTCCACCTCAAGAACTACAAGGGCGGCGCGTACCAGAACAAGCCGTGCTTCGAGATTCTGCACGGCGTCGTGTTCACCGGCGTGGGCCTGCTCGACAAGAAGGGCGCGGACGAGAACGCGAGGATCAAGAAGGTTGCCAGTTTTCACAAGGAGAAACTCATGGCCGACAAGAGCAAGCAGAGCAAGGGCCAGGACGAGTTCCTGGACCAGGAAGATCCGGGCGGGGAGGCTCCCGCCGAGGAGCCGTCGACGGACGGTCCGGACGCGGAACTGAAAAAGCTGCGCCTGGAGAACAAGAAATTGAAAAAGCAACTCGAGGAGGCGCAAACGCGCATCTCGGAACTGGAGACCGAGCAGGCGGCGGCCGCGCGGTGGGCCAAGGCCGAGACGGTGCTCAAGAAGTGGGAAGGCAAAGGCCGCAGCTTCGAGAACGACGAGGCGCGCACGGCGGAACTGAACCGCCTGGCCGGTCTGACCGAGGAGGCGATCCTGGCGACCGAGCAGGTCATCGATTCGCTCACCACGCCCAAGAAGGACGATCCGGCCAAGCCGCCGTTGCCCGGCGATCTGACCAAGAGGGCCGAGGCACAGGTGCGGCCCCGGATGAAGGCCGACGCGGGCGTCGATCCGCTCGTCGTGGACGACAAGAAGCCCGCGAACCTCGAGGAGAAACTGCGAACCGGATTCATGGCGGCTTACAAGGCCAACGTGAGCCAGGAGGTAGCGTGACATGGGCCACTATCTGGATGTGAAGCACGACACCGGGATTGCCTACGGCGACGGATTCGTCCAGGGCGACGCGGTGTGCGGATCGGTGATGAAGCTGGTCGGCGACGACCTGTTCGCGGTTGCCGATGACGCGACGGAACCCGCGTTCGGGATTCTGTTCCGGGACGTGAAGTCGGGCGAGATGCCGACCATCTACACCGGCGGCGGCGTGTACGAGACGGACAACTTCACCGGCACGATCCAGGCGGGCGAGCGGCTGAAGGTCCACGCCACGAATCACAACCTCACGAACGGCGCGCAGGCCGGGGACGTCATCGTGGCGCAGGCCATCTCGATGTCCGGCGGCGTGCTCAAGTTCAAGCTGTTGGTCTAAGGAGGGCACGCACATGGACCTGACCGCAATCGACGTTCATTCCCAGGAATACATGGAGGCGATGGCCGCGCTTTTGAGCGAGGCGGTCTCTTCCGAGGAAGGCCTGAAGGCGCTCGCGACCGCCATCGCCGCACCCATCGACATGGAGATCAAGCGTAAGGAAATCACTTCGCTGCTCCTGACCAAGCAGAACCTGCCCAAGGGCGAACCGGCCAAATACCAGAAGAAGCCGAAGGTGAAGGCGTACTGGATTTCCCGGAACGGCGAGGCGCAGGAATCGGTGCTGGGTGAGGACGAGGTGGAGTTCCCGATCAACCGGATTCATTCGACCCCGATGGTCGATATCTCGGTTCTCAAGCACGGCAACATCGGCACGCTCACCGACATCCAGAAAGCGGCGGCCAACGAGATCCGCAAGGAGATCGACAAGCGCACGATCACCGTGATCAGCGCCGCCGTGCCCCCGGAGAACACCGTCACGGTGACGAGCGGCGGGAAACTGACCGAGGAAGCGCTCAACGAGGCGCTGTCCATCCTCGAGGACCTGGAGCTTGCGCCTGGCACGATCATCATGCGCGGCGGGCGCTTCAACGACATGCGCTCGTGGCAGGGAATCGACCCGCAGACCAAGCTCGAACTGCGTCAGAAGGGCATCTACAAGGTGTTCGGCGGCGCGAACATCCTCACAACGGCGGCGGCCGATTTGGCCGAGGTCATCATCGTCCCGGACGAGGAGATCGGCAAATGGGCGATCCGCCAGGCGCTGACGACTGAGAGCGTCTACAAGGCGCTCAAGTTCAAGACCGGCTGGCTTGTGTGGATGGAGTGCGCGCAGGGCGTCACTCGTCCGGAAATTCTGGCGAAGGTCGTTATCCGACCGTAAGGAGGGCGCGGCCATGCCGGATATTCACAATCTGTCCAAGACGCGCCTGTCGCTGCCGCACGAGGACGGCACGGTGGTGATCCTTCCCGGCGGCAAGGTCCATGTGACCCGCGTAACGGGCGCGGTGCTGAAGGCTGTGGAAAACGGCCTTGTCGAGGTGCTGGGGGCGGTGCGTGCGAAGCTCGCGTTCCCCATCAACGACCTATTGCCTCACGAGGCGGTCGCGGCGGTGGACTCTTTGCAGGATGTCGATCTGCTGCGGTCGCTGCTCGAAGAAGCTCGGCAGAAAAAAGTGCAGGAAGCCATTCGTCGGCGGCTGAAGGTTCTGGAGGGCGGCGATGACACTGGTCAGTGAAATCCTCGCTTTGCTGCGCACCGACCTCGGCGACACGGCGGGTGAACTGCTCGGGGACAACGACGTTCTGCGGGCGCTGACGCGCTCGATCCTGGCCGTGAATCGGGACATCGGGCGCCTGTATCAGATCGCCGGGGACGATATCGCACCGGATTTGACCGGCGATGACGCTGACCTGGTGGTGCTGCGCGCCCACGCCTTCTGCTGCTCGATGCTGCGGTCGGCGGCGAGTGCGAACTTCTCGTTCGGATCGGGCGACAAGCGCGTGGACAAAACCATGCAAGCGCAGGCGTGGGGCGATCTGGAGAAGGACCTGCTGGCGCGGTACCGCGAGGCGGTTTCGCGGATCAACCCGGCGCTCGCGGACGGACTACTCGACGTGGGCAATGTGCGACCGCAGATCTTCGAGGTGGGGCGTCGCCATGCTCGTCACTGACCGCGAGAAGCGCGTGATCGAAAGCGATACAGGCGACCTCGTAAAAGCCGAGGGCACGACCTGCAAGGTCACGCGGCCCGCCGTCGCCGGGACCGGCGAATTCTACGGGCCGCGCGAGGGCGCGGAGACCGTGATCGCCGAGGCGCTGCCGGTCGAATTCCATTACGGACGACCGGACAACCTGGAGCAGGAAGGCGCGGACGCGACGGCGGATGTGGAGTTTGGAGCGGACGTGAAGGAGGGAGATTTCCTGGAGTTTGAAGGCACGCGTTACCGGGTGACCGACGTGGAGCCGCACACGCTGTACGGGGCGCGGGCCTACAAAACGCTCGTCCTCGAGCGCGAATACAAGGAATGAACCGATGCTGATCAAGCTGCGAAATATTTCGACGACCACCATCGATGTGCCGGGCCAGGGGATGGTGCTGCGGCCCGGCGCCGCGATGTGGGCCGACAATCTCACCGCCGATCTGCAGGCGGCCATCGAGGGCGGATACCTGGAAGTGATCGACCAGGTAGGCGGGCCGGGGTCCGAACTGCCGGACGGCGCGGTGACCGCCACGAAGCTGGCCGCCGGTCTGCTTGACGAATTTGCCGTCGTCTCGTGGGGAACCGTTTCCATTGTGAATCCCACGACGCGCTCGGTGCCGCTGCAACTGCTCAATCTGATCGGCCAGAACCTCGGCGCGGCGCACGTCGTGCGTGTGACCTGTGACGAACGCGCGGCTTTGTCCGTCGGTCAGGCGGGCACGGCGCTTTCCGGCGACGGCACCGACGATCTCATTGCCCGCACCGACGCCACGGGGCGCCTCGATCTGACCGTTGTCTGTGAAGAGTCCATCACCGTTTCGCTCGCCGCCGGGCCGACGCAATCGAGTCCGATGCTCGATGCCCGCACCGGTTGCGATGTTTCGTTTCAACCGTAACGACCAAGGAGAAAGACCATGCCCATTCAGGATGCCGTGAAACCCGTTCAGAAAGTGACCACCTCGGAGTTGGCGAAGGACTTCGCCGATCACCTGGCCGTCGTGACCTGGGATACGCCGGGCGCGGAGGCCGACAACAAGATCGCCGTGACGCTCAAGCTCCAGAACGCGCTGGGCGACGATCTGGCGGCCAAGGAGCGCATCCGTCTGACCTGCACCGAAGGCGCGACGATGGACATCGTCTCGGCGGGCGACGGGACCGTGCTGTCCGGCGCGGACTCGGACGACATCATCATCGAGACCGACGAGGCTACGGGTGAGTTCGACCTGGAAGTGACTTTTGCCGACGCGGGCACGGTCACCGTGGTCGGCGGCGTGACGCAGGGCTCCGGTTTCGTGAACTGCGGCGAGAGCGTCGATCTGACCTTCGCGGGCGTGTAATCGCCAAAGGGAACCATGAAGAAAGACGGCGTGATTCAGATTGACTTACCGGCGGTGGAGTCGCTCGGCGCGGCGCTGGGCGACTTCTCCGTCGCATTAGAGAAGGAACTGAAAACGGCCATGACTGACACGCTCACGACCATCGAGAAGTACGCCAAGCACCGGTGCCCGGTGGACACCGGGAATCTGCGCGCTTCGATCACGCCGGAAATCGACGGTTTCAAGGAAGGCTCGGTCGGCACGAACAGCGAGTACGCCATGCCGGTCGAATACGGATCGCGGCCCCACGACATCAAGCCGCGCGAGAAAGAGGCGCTGGCTTTCAAGGTCGGCGGAACCAAGGGCCGGTACGTCACGACGAAGAGCGGCAAGCGGCGCTACCGGAAAGGCAAGCCCGGCGAGCCGGTGGTCGTGGGGCGCGTGAAACATCCGGGCACGAAAGCGCAGCCTTTCCTGGAACCCGCGTTCATCGTCGGCGGCAAAGTCGCCCAGAAGAACGTGGACGCGGCGGTCGCGGCGGCTCTCGCCAAGGCCAAGTCGCAGATGAAGGAAACGACAGGAAATTGCGCCGCGCCATCGCCAAGTATTTGCAAGATCGGATCACCGGGCTTTCCGCCCTGGCCGTTCGGCCCGATGGCAAGGACGTCCGCTATCCGCTGGCGACCTTCACGGTGCTGGACCGCAACACGCAGGTGTTGGGGTGCGGCGCGAGCGAGTACCGGCGCAAGGACGGCGACGGCATGGTGGTCAAAAAGGGCCGCGTGCTGCCGCAGGAAACCTCACTGAGGATTGATCTGTGGGTTCCGGGAATTGCCGAAAAGAGCGCGGAAGAACGGGTGGAGGAATTGGCGGCCTCGGTGGAGGCGGCCTTCGAGGCATGGCGCTTCGATCCGAACCCGCCGCGCATCGTCGATCCGGTTTCGCACGACGATCTGAGCGTGACGGCGATCCGGCAAGTGACCACGGTCGATCTGCCGACGGATAAAACCGGCGAACCGTTTCTGGCGAGAAAAAGTCTGACCTATGCGGTGACGCATCGGCGATACCGCGAACGCGATGTGACGAGCCGTATCGAGCGCGTCCATCTCGCGTATGGAGCATGAACATGGCCAAGAAAAAGGACGTTCCCGAAAAACCGCTTCCAGTCCTGCCGGACCTGTCGAAGCTGACGATTTCAATCACCGGTAAGGCCGAGACTGCGGTGCCGGTCGATTCGCTCGCGGCCGACCTGGGCATCTCGCCGCCGGTCCTGGCAGGTTTGAAGACGGCCTTCGGTTGGACGCCGAGCACGCGGATCACGCGAAGCGAATTCGCCGGGAAGGTGAAGACCTGGCTCGGCGCATCCGCGGGCGGGAGGTAAACAATGACGACCACGAGGATCATCCCGGACGCCTATACCGAATACGAGGATGGGCATATCGGAGCGGTCGCCCCGTCGCTCGCAAACGTCGAAGCCAAAATCGGCGCGGCGATGGGCGGCCTCGCCAACCGGCTGTACGTGTTCTCCGGGCCGGACGCCAAGGCGCAAGCCAAGCTGGTCTTTCGCGGCGGCCCGCTTCTGAAATCCATCGAGGAGGCCTTCGACGCGGGCAGTTCGACGATCTACGCCTGGCGCGTCGGGCAAACCGCCAAGGCCTCTCTAGACCTTCAACGTGACAGCGGCGGAACGGGCATTCGTCTGGTCGCACGGGAGGCGGGCGACTACTGGAACCGCGTGAACGTCACCGTGGGGCAGGAGATCGCGGAACTCATTGCGAATACCTGGTATTTGAACGCGGCCGCGAACACGCTCGTGTTGCTCGACGAGGACGGCCAGCAAGAGCGCAGCGTCGACCTCTCGGCGCATTTCACGGCGGCGCGGGGATGCGCGATTCAGTTCGGCGACGATCCGGAGAACGATCATTTTCTGTCGGTCTGGGTCGGCGGAACCGACGCGGACGGCCACGAGATCCTGCGCCACTTCGACGCCGACGGCACGCTGATTCCCGAACACAACATGGACCTCTCGACCGTCATCACGGCCGAGCAGATCACGGCGATTCCCTTCGTCATGATCAACGAAGAACACGGTTCGATGATTATGGTGTCGACTCCGACGAAGCTGTACGTGCTCGACCAGATCGTCGCGCAACCCGCCGAGCCGTCTCAGACCATCGATTACGCGACGCTCGGCATGACGACCCCCGCCGTGTCCGGCGGCTCCATCAGCTTCCTCGTGCAGGGCGGTCAGCCGCAGCAACCGGACGGCATGTACGTGCTCGATCCCGGCGCGCAGAAGATTTACAAAATCGGCCCCTTCGGGCCGGGCGGTGATCCGTCGACCATCATGCGCACCATCGACATCGCGGGCATCACCAACGCGGGGCAGTCGACCGGCCTCACGCTGAACATCCTTACCGGCGACTTCCAGATGTGCCTGCGCGACGCGGACGACGCCTGGCGGATCATCCGCTTCCCGTCGTTTCCGAACGCGCCGACCGACCAGAGCATCGTCGAGACCTTCAACCTCGGTCATCCGATCCAGGACGTGTCGTTCACCATCGAGGAGATGATCTTCGACACGGTGGTGACGCTCTGGGACGCCAACCTGGACGATCCGCCGCAGCACGTCTTCCGGGCGCGGACCAACCAGGCGCTTGCGGGCCTGATCACCGGCGGCCAGAGTCTGGTCGACGCGCAGTTCGTGGCCGAGGGCGAACTCGACAATTTCGACGATCCACAGACGCTCGGCGGCGGCTCGGACGGCCTCAACCCGACGAATGGCGATTACCTCCATGCGTTGGAACTGTCCGAGGCGCGGACGGAAATCTCCTGGGTCCAGTGCGTCGGCGCGACCGGCGCGGACATCTGGAACTCGATTCTCGTGCATTGCGACCGCATGCTGGACGTGTTTTTGTCCGAGCGCTTCGCGGTCCTGGAATGCCCGACCTTCACGTCCAACAACGAGATCGGCTCCACCGGATACGTGGGCGATCTCCAGGCCTACGTCGATTCCATCGTGTCCCGCATGGCCACGGTTGCCAATAAAAACGGCGTCGTCTTCGCGGGCGGCGCGGATTTCCTGGGCAGCGACGGCGTGCGCTACACGGCGGGTTCGCTTACCTCCGCGTGCGCGGGCGTGATGGCTTCGCTCGAAGTCCAGCAGTCGCTGATCAATAAGCAGGTCCCCAATGTGCTCGCTCTCGTTCCGGAGTTCTCGCCGGGGCATGTGCAGCAACTGATTCAGGCCCGTGTCAACTGCGTGCGGCTGAAACCCGGTCGCGGATACATCATCGCCCATTCGCTTACGGCGGCCCCGCCCGCGTCGGATTACTCCCGCGTCAACGACCTGCGCGCCGTCTATTACGGCGGCAAGGCGGCCCGCGAGGCGGCGCAGCCCCTGGTGGGAGAGGAGAACGACGAGGAAGGAAACGGCTTGCGTCTGCTCGAATCCTTTATGTCTCGTCCACTGGACGTCATGGAGGACCACGGCCAGATCGACGATTACGAGATCGAGGCGGTCTCTTCCGAGAACGACCGGCTCCTCGGCGACGTGTACGTGAGCCTGGGCATCCAGCCGCTGCGAGCGATGGAGAAAATCTACACCAAGGTTTTCCTGAAGTAAGGGAGGCGTTCGATGGCCAACGAGGAATACATCAGCGGTTACGCGGGGGAGGAAATCTCGCTGCTCGTCGAGGGCATCAAGATCATGGCCCTGCAAAACTGCTCGTACAAGGAATCGCAGGACAAGGAGCCGATCTACGGCGCGGGCTTTGTGAAGGCGCACGCGATGGGACGCGGCAAGCGGAAATTCGAACTGGACTTCGAGGTCAAGGAACTGAACCAGTCCGTTGTCGAGGAGCCGACGAATGCCCCGCGCAGCAAGACCACGCAACTCAAGGTGGTCAAGATCAACGGGACCGAATACGCCTCGCTCCTGGACATCAAGAACGCGACCGTGCTGATCGTCTACCCGGCGAAAAACGGCATTCAGAAGATCAAGAAGTTCACCGGCTTCGAGTTCACCGACGTCGAAGAGGGCTTCGCCTTCGACGACTCGGCGGTGGGCAAGAAGTGCAGCGGCCTCGCCATCTGGGGCGAAGGCATGGTGTGATTTGAAAAACTGACCATAAGGGTCGTCGAGAACATCGAGCCCCGGTTTTCGCCCTCGCGGGCGGCCGGGGCTTTTTCATTACGGAGGACGAAATGGACGACAGACTGCAGGCGGCCATCGCCATTGTTCGCGCGGAATATCCCGAGGCCCGGCTCTTCCAGATCGGCATTCCCGGCGACGAGGAAATCTATCTCGCTCGCAAGTGCGCCTGGAATGAGTACAAGCGGCTCATTGGCGCGGTGAAGGACGAGGTCACCGCGAACGAAATCCTCGTCCAGAAATTCCTGGTCCACCCGAAGCTCTCCTACGAACAGATCGATCTACAGATGGACCCCGGCAAGGTCGTGATCCTGGCCCAGCAGATTCAAAAGGGCCTCGGCTTCGTGACCGACGGGGTGACCCTAAAAAACGTCTGAACCGGGCGCGGCGGGAGGTCGAGGCCTCCTGGTACCGGCAGGCTCGCGCCCATATCTGCGACCGGTTCGGATGGCGCTTCGCCGATGTGGACC
>JADLEX010000015.1 GCA_020845895.1 Deltaproteobacteria bacterium
ATACACCCGCGAAAATGGGAACGCAAGAAAAATCGTCTCCGAATTTCCGCGGTAGAAATAATTCTAGAGATTGCGCCCGACGAGGACGCGAGGCGCTACAAGCGCAAGAAGCGCTGGCAGTAATTTCACCGCGACGCTGTGCAGCGGCAGATGGCGGGCGATGAATCCGTTGCTCCCGCGCCGTCGCCGGCCTTCGCGTACGCCGGACGAAATCCGCGCCAACCACGGATCGTCCCTGCGCGTCGAATCTTCGGTGCCGGAGATTCCCGGTTTGACCCGCGCGCGGGCCGTCCCTATGCTTCCGCCGGTCATCGGGCGAAATCTCGAGGAGCGACGCATGCGTTTGAGTCTGATCCTGATTGTGTTGGCGGCCGTCTTCGCGGTCGCGTGCGAAAAGCCGGAGACCGCCGCCGTGACGACGCCGGCCGCCGCGACCCCCGCGCCGCCGAAGTCCGCCGAACCGCCGAAGCCGCCCTACACGCTCGCCACCGACGAGGAGCGCGCGATCGACGAAGCCTCGAATCGCGCCGTGATGTACATCGAGTCCGAGGATTCGGTGCGTAAAATGCTTGCCGACCACGAGCTCGAACTGACGCGCTGCGACGCGGAGGTCGCGAAAAACAGCGACCAGTGCCTCGCGCGCACCGGCGCGTTCTACTGCATGCGGATCGGGGACGACTATCGGGGTCTCAAGGACGAACCGGCGGCGGTGCGTTTCTACATGGAGGCGCTGAAGCGCACGGTGGAGCTGAACGACCGATCCGAAAAGGAATACCGGGAGAACGTGAAGGCGGGACTCGCGGCGGCGAAATCCGACGCGGGGCGGGCGATGACCGAAAGCTACCACGCGGCGCGCTATCACTTTCAGTCGTACAAGGATTTCGCCGAGATGGCCCGCTATGAAAAGCGCCTGGTCGAAATCGCGATCGAGAACCAGCGCGACGAGATGGCGAAGGACAGTTGGTCGCGCATCGAAAACTCCGTGAAAACGGCCGCCACGCACCGCGCCGAATTCCTGAAACATGTCGCGGCGCTACGAGCGATCAAGGACAAGATTCCCGAGCAATACCGGCACTTCTACGACGAGATCATGAGTCTCGAAGGCAATCTGAAAATCGAGCGAATCTGACTCCCCGCCGTGCTTGCGACGCGCGGCACCCCGGTGTAAGACGGGCGCGCCCCGAGCGTCCCGACGACGCGGGCGTTATCTGGAAGCGGCGACCACCCCCATGGATCCCGAATCCCGCAAAATGATCCGCGACTCCGGGCGCTTCGGCGCCGTGGGCATCGAAATGGGCATTTCGGTCGCGATCGGGCTGTTCGCGGGGCGGTGGTTCGACCGGCGATTCGAAACGGACCCCTGGCTCACGATTCTCGGCGTGGTGTTCGGACTGGGCGCGGCGGGCATGGCGGGTTGGCGCGTGTACCGGGCGGCGAAGGCCGATATGGCGGCGGACGGAAACGGGCGGACATGATCGACAAAAACGCCGACACCCTGACGAACATCGAGCGCATCGCGTTCGTGCTCTGGATCGTCCTGACGGCCCTTTCCATCGCCTGGCGCGACGCGCGCGTGCTGGCCGGCGTGGCCGCGGGTGGGGCTTTCGCTTTGGGAAACTTTCGTATATTAAAGGGCGTCGTCGGACGCGTCTTCCGCGATCCCGAGAACCTCAAACCGGCGTATTTCGCGATCCTCGTGCCGAAATTCGTGATCCTCGCCGGGCTGCTGTGGGTCATCGTGACAAGCGGGTGGTTCAACCTCGCGGCCTTCGCGGTCGGGACGCTGAGCCTTCTCATTTCGGTGGTGGCGGTTCCGTTCCTGACCGGTGGGGATGCCGTCGCCGATTCCGCGAAAGACGCCGACGGTTCGAACGGTTCGGGGTTGGGGTCATGAAATTCGCAATGCGTATTGCCGCCTTGGCGCTGGTCGTGTGGGGAATGTCCGCGGGCGTCGCGCTCGCCGCGGGCGACATGCACACGTGGTCTTACGTCAACCCGATCAACGACGCCCTGCGCGCCGTGCTCCACACCGATCTGGACCTGTCGCACTCGATCTGGTTCACGTTCGTGGCGATCTTCCTGTGCGTTTCGGGCGCGATCGTCGGCAAGAGCTACAAGGAAAAACTCCGGACGGGCGACATCGCCCCGTCGCCGAATTTCTCGCTCGCCAACGTCTACGAGTCGCTGATCGGCATGATGCTGAACCTGCTCGAGGAGATCGTCGGCCACCACGGTCGCCAGTACATCACGCTGATCTGCTCGCTGGCCTTCGTCATCGTGCTGACGAACTTCTCGGGCCTGACCCCCGCGTCGGTGCTCGCCACGTCGAATCTGAACACCACGGCGGCGCTCGCGCTGGTGGTCTTCGTCGCCTACAACTACTACGGCATCAAGGCGCACGGCCCGGTCAAGTACGCCGCGCACTTCCTTGGGCCGCTCGAAGGCAATCTCCGCTTCGTCATGGCGCCGATCATGGTGCCGATCGAGCTCATCAGCCACGTCGCCCGACCGCTGTCGCTGTCGCTGCGTCTTTTCGGCAACATGACCGGCGATCACACGATCTTCGCCGTGTTCATGGTGGGGCTCGGCATCGCGTGGCCGCTGCTGTTCCCCTTGCCGCTCTACGTGCTGGGAACGCTGGTTTGTTTCGTGCAGATGCTGGTGTTCGTGATGCTGACGATGGTCTATCTGTCGCTGGCGACGGCCCACGACCACTAGAAACGGGTTTTTTCACGGGAACAAGGGCAACGGTTCGTCTTGCCATGGATTACCAGGAGGTTTCGATATGAATAAGAGAATGCTCACACTGACCCTGTTCGTGCTCTTCACGTTTGCGATGGCGACGACGGCCTTTGCCCAGGGCTTGTCGGACGACGTGAAAAAGAACGTGGCGCTCGCGGCCGGTTTCGGCATCGCGGTCGCGGCGTTCGGCGGCGCGTTCGGCCAGGGCCGCGCGGCCGCGGCGGCGCTCGAAGGCATCGCCCGCAACCCCGCCGCCGCCCAGAAACTCTTCACGCCGCTCATCCTGAGCCTCGCGCTGATCGAGTCGCTGGTCATTTACGCGCTCGTCATTTCGTTCCTGCTCGTCTTCAAGCTCTAAAGGCGATCCGAAGACCGACCGACGAACCCCGGGGCGACCCGGGGTTTGTTGTTTGCAGGCACCTCGCCCCGACTTTCCCCTTCCTTTTTCCGGAAGCCCTTTCCCGTTGCGGCGTCTCATGGACAGCCCCCGGGGGAGTGCGTTACATTCCGCCCGCCTCTCATGAGCCGCGGCTGGAAACCGGATTGCCCGGCGGATGTCGTATGGGGGGCTTTTTCGTGTCGTGAGCGCATGAGAATCGGAACCGCCCAAACGCTGATTCTGACGCTCGGCGTTGCCCTTTCGGCGACGTTCGGCGCGTCGGCGCGCGCCCAGGACCCCGCGGACGGCAAGACCCCGGGCGTCGAAATCGTCGTGACCGCGGAGCCGAATGAGATCACCGTGGGCGACGAAGTCCGTTACCGCATCACGGTGACGTGGGATCCCGCCAACAAGGTCGAGCAAAAAGCGCTGGAAGAGAACCTCGGTGACCTCGTTGTACGCGAGCAGCTCGGGGTCGACCTGCAAACGCTTCCCGACGGGCGCTCCCAACGCACCGAGGGTTACGTCATCACCTCGTATCTGGTCGGCAAGTACAAGCTCCCGCCCCCTGCGGTGCGTTTCACGAACGCCGCCGGAGCGGAATTGGTCCTGGACGCCGAGCCGATCATCCTGAACGTCCGCTCGGTGACGCCGGATGACGCGACCGACATCCGCGACATCAAACCGCCCCGCGCGGTGCCCCGCGACCTGCGTCAGGTGGGGATGTACGCGGCGATCGCTTTCGCGGCCATCGCGTCCATCATCGCCGGTATCGTGGCGTGGCGGCATTTCAGGCGGAAGCCCGAACCCGAGACGCCGCCCCTGCCCGCGCACGAGCATGCACTCGCCCGTCTCGCTGCCGCGCGCGAGTTTCCCCGCGCGACGCACGACGAAATCAAGGCGTACTACGTCGAAATCTCCGCCGCGCTTCGCGAGTATCTCGACCGCCGCTTCGCCGTTCCCGCGCCGCTGCTGACGACCTATCAGCTGCGCGACGCGCTGCGTGGTCGCACGCAGATGCCTGCCGGCGACGGCGCGGCGCACTTTGGCGCGCTTTTCGATGTACTCGACACGGCCGATTTCGTGAAATTCGCCAAATTCGACCCCGATGCCGACGGGCAGAACGCGGATCTCGATTCCGCGATCCGTTTTGTCGAGGCGACGCGACCGCCCGAGCCAACGGAATCGGCAACCGACGCGCCCGCCGCGCCGCCAAACGAGAACGCCGCATGAGTTTCCAGTTCGCCAACTCCTGGGCGCTCGTCTTCCTGGCGTTGCCGCTGCTCATTTTGTGGTGGCGGATCGCCGGGGAGCGATGGCATGTCGCGCCGATCCGCGTCGGCGGCGCGGAGCTGTGGCGCGACGTGCGTCCGTCGTGGCGCGTTCGTTTTCGCCGGTTGCCGCTCTATTTGCGCGTCGCGACGCTGGTATTTGTGGTCTTCGCCCTCGCGCGCCCACAGCTCGGCCGCACGCAGAACGTGACCGAGGGCGAGGGGATCGACATCGTGCTCACGCTCGACGTGTCGGGGTCGATGGCCGCGCAGGATTTCGCTCCGAACGACCGCCTCTTCGTCGCGAAGAAAACCATCGAGCGCTTCATCGAAGGCCGCAAGGTCGATCGCATCGGCCTCGTGCTCTTCGCGGGGCAGGCGTTTTCGCAGTCGCCGCTCACGCTCGACTACGGCATCATCCTGCAGTTTCTGGAGCGCGCGAAGATCGGGATGATCGAGGACGGCACGGCGATCGGCATGGCGCTCGTGACGGCGACGAACCGCCTGCGCGAGTCGACCGCCAAGAGCAAGGTCGTCGTGTTGCTGACCGACCGCGACAACAACGCGGGACGCGTGGACCCGATGACGGCGGCGGACCTCGCCAAGGCCGTGGGTATCCGCGTGCACACGATCGGCGTGGGCAGCGACGGCCCTGCGTACATTCCCGTCAAGGACCCGCTGATGGGCACGCGCCTCGTCAAGCAGACCTTCGTGCTCGACGAGAAAGTGCTGCGCGGCATCGCCGACAAGACCGGCGGGCAGTTCTACCGCGCCACCGACGCCGACAGTCTGCGGCGTGTGTTCGACGCCATCGACCAGCTCGAAAAAAGTCCTTACGAGGTGAAGACCTTCACCGATTTCACCGAGCGCTATCCGCTTCCACTGGCGCTCGCGTTTTTGTGCCTCGCCGCCGAATTGGTCCTCGCGCGCACGGCCCTGCGGGAGGTGAGCTGAGATGGACTTCGCCCGGCCGTGGCTGCTGCTGATACTCGTTGCGATCGCGCTGCTGGCCGTGTGGCTCGTGCGTGCTTCGCGGCGACGAAGTGCCGCGCTGGCCGAGTTCGCCTCGGCCGACGTGTGGCGCGCGGTGCGTCTTCACGCCGCGCCCGGACGCGAGACGGCGCGCATCGCGCTCGTGACGGCGGCGCTCACGCTGATGGTCGTGGCGCTCGCCGGCCCGCAATTCGGCACGGTCTTCGAGGAAGTGCGCCGTCGCGGCATCGACATCGTCGTGGCGGTGGACGTCTCCAAGTCGATGCTCGCCGAGGACCTTGCTCCAAACCGCCTGGAAAAGGCCAAACACCAGCTTTCGAGCCTGCTCGATCAGGTGCGCGGCGACCGCGTGGCGGTGTTGCCCTTCGCGGGGCAGGCGTTTCTGCTCTGCCCGCTCACGCTCGACTATTCGGCGGCGAAGCTCTACCTGTCGATCCTCGACGTGAACGCGATTCCCACGCCGGGCACGAACATTACCGCGGCGATCGAGACGGCGACCGAGGCGTACGAGAGCGTGAACCGCAAGCACAAAGTGATGCTGCTGCTCACCGACGGCGAGAGCACCGTCGGCGACGTGGAGAAGGCGACCGAAAAGGCGAAGGAAGAAGGCGTCGTGATCTACACGATCGGCATCGGCTCGCCCGAGGGCGTCCCGATTCCGCAACGCGACGAACAGGGCAACATTTCGTACGTAAAGGACAAGTCGGGACAGGTCGTGCTTTCGAAGCTCGACGAGACGCAGCTACAGAAAATCGCCGACACGACCGGCGGGAAGTATTATCGTTCGAGCTACGGCGAGCTCGAACTCGGCTGGTTTCTTGAGGAAATCGAGAAGATGGATAAAAAGGACCTCAAGAGTCAGGTCATTACGCGCAAGCGCGAGCGGTTTTTCGTGTTCGCGCTCGCGGCGATGATGATGCTCGCCGTCGAGGCGGCGTGGCCCGAGCGGCGCGTGTGCAGGCCCCGGCGCACGGATGAGGACGCGGCATGACGCGGCGCACCGACACCATCCCGTTTCGAGCGATGCTCGCCCCCTTGGCGGCGGCGTTGTGGATCTTCGCCGGCGCGGGGTTTCTCGAATTCGTCTTCGACGAGGCATACAAGGGGAACCGCGAATTCGAGCACGGGCGGTACGATCAGGCGCAACAGCATTACACCGAAGCGCAGGTGAAAAACCCCAGCGCCCCGTCGCTCGACTTCAACCTCGGCGGCGCGCTTTACAAACAGGGCAAGTTCGACGATTCGCTGACCGCGTCCCGCAAGTCCTACTACAGCGACGACCCGAATATCGTGGCCGACGCGCACTACAACGCGGGCAACGCGCTGTTCAAGAAGGGTGCGTATCCCGAGGCGATTCAGGAGTACATCGAGGCACTCAAGCGCCGCCCCGGCGACGAAGACGCCAAGTACAATCTCGAGCTCGCGCGGCGCTTGCTCGCGCAGCAGGAACCTTCGAACCAGAACAAGAATCCCGATCAGAAAAAGGACGATCCGAAGGACGACAAGAGCGGCGGGGGCGACCAGGAAGGCGACAAGCCCGACGAGGGCAAGAAGGGCGATCAGCAGGGCGAGAACGAGGGCGGTGAAAAGGGCAAGGCCGAGTCGAAGGACGACCAGACCGACGAGGCGAAACCCACCCCCAAGCCCCAGGAGGGCGAGGACGAGAACGACCAGCCGCCCGAAGAAGAGAAGAAATCCCCCGACACCCGCGTGGAGGAATCGACTGAACAGCAGACGGTCGAGAACCTGACGCCCGATCAGGCCGCGCGGATTCTGGATTCGCTCAAGCGCGATGAACAGGCCGAGCTCATCCGGCAGATCCTGCCGAAGACGGGATACACCGTTCCCGACAAGGACTGGTGATGTCCGCGCCCCTTCGCCATCTCACGGGCCTCGTCGGGCTGCTCTTCGTTCTCGCGGCCGCACCGGCCGTCGCGCAGGTCACGCTCTCGCTCGATGCCGAGCCGCAGTCCGTCCAGGTGGGCGACGCCGTGACGGTGACGATTCGCCTCGAAGGCGCGGGGCTCTCCGCGCCGAAGCCACAGCTTCCGAGCCCCGCAAACCTCGAACTGATCGGCACGTCGGGCGGGCCCAGCATCCAGATCGTCAACGGCCAGACGACGGTCACGCACCAGACGGGACTGACGTTTCGCGCGACGACCGTTGGCAAGGTCACGATCGGCCCGGCGAAGATGACGATTCGCGGGCAGGTGTTTCAGAGCAACACCGCGGACGTGGAGGTCGTCGACCGCATGGCGGCCGCCGCGCCCGGCGACGTGCCCGAGGAAGCCGCGGGAAACGGCGCGTTCATCGACGCCGAGGTCGAACCCGAAACCGCGTACCCGGGACAGGAAGTCATCGTCACCTACTACTTCTACCTGATTGAGGGACAGGGACTCGAAGGCGCGGAACTGCTGGGAGATCCGGCGTTCACCGGCGGTCTCGGCCATCGACTCTCGGGCGGGCAGTCGTTCAACTTCACCTCCACGAACGTCGGCGGAACTCGATACAAGGTGTCGCAGGTGGTGCGTTTCGCCGTGTATCCCATCGCGCCGGGCGAGGTGAAGATCGAGCCGCTCGTCATGTCGGTGCTGCTGCCCGAACGAAATAGTCGGCGGCGGAGCGACCCCTTCGGCATCGATGCGTTTTTCGGGCGCACGGTCCGGCGTGAACTGCGCAGCCCCGCGAAGACCATCACGGTGAAGCCCCTGCCCGTCGCCGGGCGGCCCGCGGGGTTCGAGAACAACGTCGGCGTCTTCACGATGGCCGCCGCGATCGACAAGGCGCAGGTCCGCGCGGGCGAGGGGGCGACCGTGTCGATCACCGTCACGGGCAAGGGCAACGCCGACAGCCTCGGCGCGCCGAAGCTGAACCTGCCGACCGGCTTGCGCGGGTTCAAGGAAGCGAGCCGCGACGACAGCGTGGCGAGCCTCGACACCATGAAGGCGCGGCGCGTGTTCGAAACCGTGATCGTGCCGGAAAAGGACGGCGAGTACACGCTCGGTCCCTTCACGCTCGACGTCTTCAATCCCGTGAAGCAGGCGTACGAAACGATCTCGGCGGGGCCGATCGCGCTTTCGGTGCTGCCCGGCGACGTGGCCGCCGCGCCGGCCAGACCGCGCACGAAGGAAGAAATTGCCCTCGCGGGTCGCGACATCCGCACCGTCAAATCCGACGCGCAGCACCTCGACGAATGGCGTGAGCCGATCACGCGGCATCCCGCATACTGGGCTGTTTTCCTGCTGGCTCCGGTGGCGTTTGCCGTGCGCGCGTGGAGGGTACGTCACGCGGAGCATCTGGCGGGCAACGTCGCCCTGGCGAGGCGGCTTCGCGCGGGCAAGGAGGCGAAGAAGCACCTCGCCGCCGCGAACAACGCCGTGGGCGGCGCGCCATCGGATTTCGGAGCGGCGCTCACCGCGGCGCTCATCGGTTTCGTCGCCGATCAATTCGCCGTCGAAGCGCCGTCGCTCACGGCGGCGGCGGCGCGCGAACGTCTCGCGGCGCGAGGCGTCGGCGACGATCTTCTTCGGGATTTCGCCGACCTGCTGGGCGCCTGCGACGCCATGCGTTTCGGCGGCGTGAATCCCCCGCCGGACGACCGCCGGGCCGCCATTGATCGCGCGGGGCGATGGATCGACGCGATGCACCGCCTGCTCGCGAAAGGGGGCGCGTCGTGATTCGCCGCATCGCGATCGCGGTTGTAGTGTTGGCGGCGCTGGCGCATTCGAGGCACGCCGGTGCGTCCGGCGAGGGCGCGGCGACGTTCTACAATCAAGGCAACGAGGCGTTTCTCGCGGGCGCCTACGCCGAGGCGATCGATGCCTATGAGAAAGCCCGCGCGCAGGGCAGCGACGACGCACGGCTGCTTTACAACCTCGGCTGCGCGCACCTGAAGGCCGGGAACCTGGGTCAGGCGATCCGGTTCTTCGAGATGGCGCGCCTTCGCGCCCCGCGCGACGCCGACATCATCCACAACCTCGATTTCGCCAAATCCTCGCGCGCCGACGCGTTGCCCGAGACCGACGAATCCCTCGTGATGCGCCTCGGCCGATTCGGTGTCGAGCGGCTGCGCTTCGTGGAACTCGCGGGCGCGGCGGCGGCGTGTTATGTGATCGGCTTCGCCGTGATCGGTGCGGGATGGCCCCGGAGGCGCGACCGCTCCGGCAAGCGCGTCATCGCGGTCGGGGTCGCGTTGCTCCTTTGCGCGGCGCTCGCGGGCGTGTACGCCATCGAACATCGGCGAGAATACGGCGGCGCGCGCGCGGTGGTCGCCCCCGCCGAACTCGCCGTCAAAAGCGGGCCGTCGATGGACAACCCGACGCTCTTCACCGTTCACGCGGGGATGGACTGCAAAGTGCGCGAGACGCGCGGCACGTGGTCGCTAATCGAAATTCCGACGGGCTTCACGGGATGGGCTCCCAATGAAGCGCTTTTGCCGATAGGATAAAAGGCTCCATCGTGGGGGCTTCATGACCCGGGACGATCGCAACAAGGAGCATCGCGCCGACACCCACGCCGCGCACGAACCCGATTCGCGCGCTTCGGCGCATCCCCACGGCGCGGCGCACGCACAAGGCCACGACGGGCACGCGCATGGCCACGACGGGCATGCGCACGGCCATGCCCAAGACCATCACCACGACCATCAGCACGACCGCAAGTTCAGTGTCGCCAAGGCCGCGCGGCTCGACGACCCGGCACGAAAAAAACTCCTGCCGCTAAAAACGATCATCCGCCTCGTGTCGCCCTTCGAGGGCATGTCCTTCGCCGACATCGGCGCGGGCACGGGGTATTGCCTGTTTCCCATCGTCGAAGCCGTCGAAGGGCGCGGGCGCTTTTACGGTCTCGATTGCCAGGATGCGATGAACGATATCCTGCGGGAGCGTTCGATCCATCACCGATACGGCGAGTCGATCATTCCGGTTCTGACCGCGGAAACGCACATCGATCTGGGGCCGGAGACGCAGGACGTTTTGCTTTGCTGCGCGGTGTATCACGAGCTTCCCGCCCGCGATCACCATCTGTCCGAAATGCTGCGCGTATTGCGTCCCGGCGGTCGCGTCGTGGTGATCGACTGGCCGCCGCTGTCCGACGGTCAGACTCCCGATTTCGGTCCGCCAAACCATCTGCGGATTTCGCTGGAATCCGCGTGCCGCGAGTTTCTGGATGCCGGATTCGGACACATCAAGGCCCATGACGAGTTCGAACACTACTGGTGTCTGACCGCGACAAAATTGCACTGATGGGGCGCGATTCCCCTGTACGGTTAGAGACTTCGCGACGGTGCCCATGCCTTTTCACGCGGAAATAATGGGGCGTTCAATAACACCGGCGCAAGACACGGAGTCGAAAAAAATTTTCGTGATCCAGATGTGGCTGAACATCGCTCCCTACGCGCTGCCCGTTCCGGCGGGCGAACCCCTGCGGCTCTCGGCGTTTGCGGGACGCGTGGACAAGACCGCGCTGCTCGACCTGATGTCGACGCCAGACCCGCAAATTGGCGATCTCGCGGCGCTGATCCAGGCTCGAGAAGTCGGAATGACGTCCGAGTTCGTACCGACCGACGACGCCGTCGTCGACTTTTCGACGACCAACACGGTGACGGTGACCGCGTCGGCGCATGTGGATCGCTTTCCGTCCGGGTCCGACGTGTTGATCGGCTCCTTCGCGGATCGCGAGCAGCTCGACGGAGCGGGCGAAATGCTGCTCGCGGGGTTCGAGTACGCGCTCGGCGGAACGTCCGTCGACGTGGACCTGCCGACCGTCGATCCGGGCGGCGCGATCCCGGCCTACGACCCCCTTCTGGCCGCCATCGCCATCGACGCGAACGGCGCGATCGTCACGCAGATCGCGCGCGGGCTCGCTTCGCGCAATGACGACGTCGATTTGGCCACGCCGTTCGATGTGTTGGACGGGCTCAGCCAAACCGACCGATCGTTCACGCTGAGCGATCCGACGACCGCCTGGAGTCCCGACGCGGATCTCGTCATCGCGCGGATTATCATGAGGGCATGGGCAGACGAGGCGCTCTGGGAAATTTACGCGCCGGGTGGGACGACCGACCTGATGCTGCCGGAAATTCCAGCTGGCGTCCGGGCCCCCATGCGCGATCCGCAGTCGGGCGAAAGGCTGGACCTGCTGGCGGGGGTCGCCGCGCTCACCTTCGGCTCGGCGCCCTTCGACTACGACACTTTCTCGTTCGATCAGATCACGGACGAACTCACGCACTACACCTTCAATCGTCTGACGGGTCTGGACAACCCCTACGTTTTCGTTCCAACGACAACCACGACCACAACCACAACCACAACGACCACGACCACGTCCACCGCGACGCCGCCGACGACACACCCCTCCACGACGACCACGACGGAAGGAACAACGACCACGGTGGCGCCGACAACATCGACGACCACCACGACCATCGCGGGTGACCCGCCCACGGTTTCCAACGGGTCGTTCAATCCCGCGGAGTTCGACTGGACACCCGCGTGCGAGGTGGAAGCTTGTAGCTGGCTCGAGTTCACCGTCTGCGATCCGGACAGCGATCTGCTCGGAGCGTACGTCAAGCTCGTCGACGTGCCGTTCTTCCTGTTTCCCACGACCATAGACTGGGATGAATTGATCGCTCCCGGCGACCCGCTCACGGACTGTGAATTCCCGTTCGGACCGGTGCGCTTGCCGCTCATCCTCGCGGAATGGATGTTCGGCGTGGGTGAAGACTGGTACGATGGACGCGTGGACATCATTGGTTACGACGCGGCGGGGCACATCGGCAACCGGTTGGAGGACGTGGCCTTCAGCGTGTACTACGCGCCGGCGTCGACCACCACGACGATCGGCAGCACGACCACAACCACAACGACCGCGAGCAGCACGACGACATCGAGCACGACGACAACAACCGGCGCCACATCGACTTCCGATCCGGGTACGACTACCACGTCCTCGACGACAACGACGGAACCGAGCACCACGACGACACAGACGTCAACGACGGCGAGTTCGACATCGACAACAACATCAACGAGCACGACGACGACATCGGATACGGGTAACACCACGACAACGACGTCAACTTCGACGTCTTCAACGACGACGACTTTAGAAGGGGATGACCATGACGAGCCGGACGACGACACCGAGAATCCGGAATTCCCGGAAACAGGTTCCAACGAATCGAATGTCGGTGCCATGGAACAAGACGGAGCATGTTGTGGGTGAGCGTCGATCTCGATTGGGCGCTGGATCGGTTTCGCACAGATTTGAACCGATTTGCGGCGTTATAAATCTGATTTTCTCCTGCTGTTTGGCGGCTGCGATATCACTTTGCTTTCTGATTGGATGCGCGCAGGACTCTTCTTCCCCACGAAACGGTGGTACTGAAATTGTGGAAACTCCCCCAACTAGCGCAATCGAATCGGTAGCCACACCGACGATCTCAACCACATCGGCGGATTCGAATTTCGAAATTCCGGTTACAAATCCGAAATCAAGCAAGCCTGATCATAGGGACACGAACGAAGAATCAACCTTGACAATTTCCACCGAAACGCCGAAAAATCTGCATCGAAGAGCGCTTGGTCCGTTCGGCAGGGACTCTGATTTGAGATACCTGAGTAAAGAAGAAATCCTTGACTTGATTTCATATTTTAGAATTTCGGAAAATGAGCTTCCCGACAAATCGACAAATCAAGAAACATTTGTGTGCAGCAATTGTTTGGTGATATGCAATGGTCTCATATTGACACCCCCATTTTCGACTGAAATCGAAGGGGACATACTGTACATTAACGGAATACCAGCGAATGAGTTTGTCGCCGAAAAAGGGATGCTGCAATTTCTCTCAGACAATCCTCAAATTAAAACTGAAATTGATTATGCATATAATACTATACCTATAAGCGATTATCAAGCGCGATGCTCAGATAAGTATGATGAAACTAAATATGCCATGTTCGCAGCAGCACGTTATATCATATTAAAAGAAATGCAATCAATAGATCCAAAATTCGACGGCGATCGACTTGCAAGGGAAACTAGAGAGTACCTCGCGAAACGAAATTATATATATCTTGATAAAATTCAATTGGATATATCCGCAAGTTCAAACGGAAAAGAAATAACATATTCTGCGCAGGGGAACGTACCGAAATGCAAAGGTGGCGCATTAATGGGGAATCAGCAACTATTAAAACCGAACGAGGCGAGAGAGCATCTAAATAAGTACAGGGATTATTATCGAAATTTACGCCCGAAAACACCAGAAGACAAAATGAAATTAAAAAATCGTAATAAAGAAAAAAAGCCAAGAGAGGCATTTGCAGAATTGCCGAAACCGCTTCGCCGAGCCCCAGATGAAGTGCTAAAGATGTTTCGAGAGATCCTTCACGACAACACTCATATTATAATAGAAAAGGGAATATCACATGTTCGGCGTGGCGGTTTAATTGACGTCAACAAAGATCTAAAACAGTTATATTATACGCTGTGCGCAGAGGGGGACGAAGTCGAGGCAAAGGTTGCTGGTATTCAGAGATCAGTGAGCATCAGAAGTGTCGATGCGCTAGTGATGCTCGCAAATTTTGAGGCGACGAAACAGTGCGTCGGCAAATACGAGGAATAAAATGTTAAATACGATAAATCCTAAATGTCGGATGATAAGATACTTGATGTTCATAGCATTATTTGAATTCTCGGGACACAATACCGATCTCTCTCGATTCGGGCCGCAGGGGCCGTTCGCAAACCGCCTCGTGCGTTGATAGCCATCCGTTCGGATGGCGAAGGAGGGGAGAGGGCACGAGCGGGGACAGGTATGGGTCGTTGGTCTCTCGTCGTTGGTTTTTGGTTGAGGGCACAGGAGCCAGTGTTGTCACGATTCAGCAGTGGAGGCGCGAACTTCGACCTCAAGCCTCACCGACGCAAGCCTCAAAGGGCTACTTTAGTTTTTGGTCGGCTGCACGTGCTGGGAGCGCCGAGCGCCAGCTCGGCATTGTTTCGAGCGGGTACACTCATCGCGCGGCGCGCTGCATGTCCCCGATCGTAGCCGGCTCTCGGTGGCGGCATCGCGGGCGAGGGCACCCGCGCCACACGATGGGGACACTTTGCGCTCTTTGCGCCTTCGCGGTGAGATCCTTCACTTCGGTCAGGATGAATCGGGACCGCGCCGAATTGACCTGCCCCGCCCCCTACCTATAATCGCGCGTTCCGGGACCGGTTTCCGGGATCGAAGCGGCGGCGGATCGCGCCGCTAGGGGCGCTTATGCATCAAAAAGTCGATAGCTGGTTCGACCTCGTCGCGCTCGAGCACGAGGTCCTGAAGTTTTGGGACGAGCACCGCGCGTTCGACCGCCTGCGCGAAAAGAACGCGCACGGACCGATCTGGTCGTTTCTCGACGGCCCCATCACCGCCAACAACCCGATGGGAATCCACCACGCTTGGGGGCGCACGCTCAAGGACGCCTACCAGCGCTACCAAGCCATGAACGGGAAGCGACTGCGTTACCAGAACGGCTTCGACTGCCAGGGCCTGTGGGTCGAGGTGGAGGTGGAGAAGGAACTCGGCTTCGCGACGAAACGCGACATCGAGAACTACGGCATCGACCGGTTCGTCGAGAAGTGCAAGGAGCGCGTGCGCAAGTACAGCGCGGTCCAGACGGCGCAGTCGATCCGGCTCGGATACTGGATGGACTGGAACGACTCGTACTACACGATGTCGGACGAGAACAATTACACGATCTGGACGTTCCTCAAGAAGTGCCACGATCGCGGCCTGATCTACAAAGGCCACGACGTGATGCCCTGGTGCACGCGCTGCGGAACGGGACTGTCGCAGCACGAAATGCACGAGGGCTACAAGACCGTCAAGGACACCTCGATCTTCGCGCGATTCCCCATCGTCGGCCGCGAGGGTGAATACTTCCTCGTGTGGACGACGACCCCGTGGACGCTCTCGTCGAACACCGCCATCGCGGTGAATCCCAAACTGCGTTACGCGAAGGTGCGCCAGGGCGACGCGGTGTATTACCTCGCCGAAGGGCTCGTCGCGTCGGTCGTCGGGCGCAAGGGCGCGCACGAGGTGATCGAGACCATGCCGGGCAGCGCGTTCGAGGGCTGGCTCTACCGCGGGCCGTACGACGAGAACGCGAACCAGAAGGTGGACGGAGCGGGGCACCCGGTGGTGTTCTGGGACGAGGTGGCGGCGACCGATGGCACGGGCATCGTCCACATCGCGCCGGGCTGCGGCAAGGAAGACTTCGAGCTCGGCAAGCAGTACGGCCTGCCGGTCATCGCGCCGATCGACGACCTGGGCGTCTTCGGTCCGGGCTTCGGATATCTGACGGGCAAGAACGCGGCCCAGGTCGAGAGCCTCGTCATCGACGACTTCAAGTCGAAGGGAATCCTCTTCGCGACGGAGAAGTACGAGCACAGCTACCCTCATTGCTGGCGATGCAAGACGCCGTTGCTCTTCCGCGCGGTGGACGAGTGGTTCATCGCGATGGACGCGTGGCGCGAGGAGATCAAGGACGTGGCGCGGCAGATCCGCTGGATCCCGGGCTACGGCCTCGACCTCGAGCTCGACTGGCTCGGCAACATGCGCGACTGGATGATCTCGAAAAAGCGCTACTGGGGTCTCGCCCTGCCGATCTGGGTCTGCGATTCGTGCGGGCATTTCGACGTGATCGGCGGCCTGAATGAATTGCGCGAGCGCGCGATCGCCGGGTGGGACGGTTTCGACGGCAAGAGCCCGCACCGCCCGTTCATCGACGCGGTCAAGATTGCGTGCGCGAAGTGCGGCCACGCGGCGAGTCGCATCGGTGACGTGGGCAATCCGTGGCTCGACGCGGGCATCGTGGCCTACTCGACCACGCACTACAACGCAAATCGCGACGAGTGGAAAAAGTGGGTCCCCGCCGATCTCGTGCTCGAGTGCTTCCCCGGCCAGTTTCGCAACTGGTTCTACGCGCTGCTCGCGATGAGCACGATGATGGAGAACCAGCCGCCGTTCAAAACGCTGCTCGGTCACGCGCTGGTGCGCGACGAGCACGGGGCGGAGATGCACAAGTCAGCGGGCAACGCGGTCTGGTTCGACGACGCGGCCGAACACTCCGGCGTGGACGTGCTGCGCTGGCTGTATTGCCGGCACGAAACGACGACGAATTTGAATTTCGGTTACGCGGCCGCCAAGGAGATCCGCGGGCGTTTCATCAACACCTTCTGGAACACCTACGCGTTCTACGTGAATTACGCGCGCATCGCGAATTACGACCCCGGCGCGCGCCCGCAGACGCATTTCGCGGATCGTCCGCCCTTCGATCGATGGATCCTCGATCGGCTCGCCGTGCTCATCGAACGCACCCGCAAGGGCTTCGACGACTACAACCTGCGCGCGGGCGTGCTGGCCGCGGAAGAGTTCGTCGAGGAACTGTCGAACTGGTACATCCGCAACAACCGGCGGCGCTTCTGGGGCGAGATCGCGGACGCCGACACGCGCATGGCGTTCGACACGCTCTTCACGTGCGTCGAAACACTCACGCGCCTTGTCGCTCCGATCATGCCGTTCCTGACCGAGCACATTTACCAAAACCTCGTGCGCGCGGTGCATCCCGACGCGCCCGATTCGATCCACCACCTGCATTTTCCGCACGCGATGCCCGAATGGCGCGACGCCAAACTCGCCGATGAGATGGGCGCGCTGGAGCGCATCACGCACCTGATGCTCTCGGCCCGCGAGGGCGCGAAGCTGCGCGTGCGTCAGCCGTTGGCGTCGATCGCGGTTGGCCCGCAGTCCGCGGCGGAGGCCGAGAGTTTCCGCGAGCACGAGGCGTTCCTGCGCGAGCAGCTCAACGTCAAGGCGATCAGGGTCGCCGAGCCGGGCACGCCCTCGCCCGCGACGATCACGGTGAAGCCGAACTTCAAGACGCTCGGCAAGAAACTCGGGCCGAAGATGAAGGCGTTTGCCGCCGCGCTCGAAACCGATGCGGAACTTCGCGCGAAGGCGCTGGAGCAAGCCGCGTCGTTCACGATGGAATTCGAGGGCGCGGAGTTCGAGTTCGAGAAGGCGGACTTTCTCGTGGAGCAGCGATCGCCGGAAAACACTTTCGTCGCGGCGGACGCGTTCAACTGGGTGTCGCTCGACACGGTCATCACACCGGAACTGGAGCGCGAGGGGTTGATGCGCGACATCCTGCGCAACCTTCAGATGCTGCGCAAGGACGCGGGGCTCGAGATCGAGGATCGCTGCGCGGTCGTCTATCACATCGATGGCGACATGCTGCGCGAGGTGGTGCGCGAGTGGGGCGAGGTCATCGCCGAGGAACTGCTGTGCACATCGTTCACCGAGGGCGACCCCGGCGACGACTCGAAGGAGCTGAAGATCGCATCGGGCCGGATGCGGGTGAGGCTCGCGAAAGCCGAGGCGGTTTCGTGATAGAATCGTGAACGTCGAACGGAGGGCGTCGTGATTTCCCCCAAGCTCCATTGGCCGGTCGAGCAGATCGAGGCGTTCTGCCGAAAGTGGAAGATCGTCCGCATGGAGTTGTTCGGCTCGGCGCTACGCGGCGATTTTCGTGACGACAGCGACGTGGACGTCCTCGTCGTCTGGGAGCCCGACACCGGGTGGGACCTGTTCGATCAAGTCCACATGAGTGACGAAATGTCTGAAATTCTCGGACGGCGCGTCGACTTCGTCAGCCGGCGTGGTCTTGAGCGAAGTGGCAATCCGTATCGAAGAGACGAGATTCTGAAAACCGCCCAGGTCGTCTATGAAAACTGATCGCGCGTACGTTTTCGACATCTTGAACGCGGCCAAGGTGATTGAAGGGATTATCCAGGAACGGACATTCGAGCAGTTTATTGGAGACACGGAGCGATACTACGCGTGCCTCTACAAACTGATCGTCATGGGTGAAGCCACAAAAAGACTGAGCGAGGAGACGCGACAGCGATTCCCGGGAATCGATTGGCGCGGCCTTGCGGGACTCCGAGATGTCGTAGCCCACCAGTATGATGGGATCGATGATGAGTATCTGTGGGGCACGCTGACAAAACGTGTTCCCGGCCTCATTGGTCAATTGGCGAGCATTCTCGAAAACTGGGTGGAGCCGGGAGACTAATGCGGGGAACCGCATGACGTCGCGACCCTCTCGCGTCATCGTCTTTGGATTCGACGGCGGCGATCCCGACCTGCTCTACCCTTGGGCGCGCGCGGGGTATCTGCCCAACCTCATGCGTGCGATGGACGCGGGATGTCACGGGCGGCTCGAATCGACGCGGCATCCGCTCACGCCTGCCGCCTGGACGAGCATGGTCACCGGCGTGAATCCCGGACGGCACGGCATCTTCGATTTCGGCGCGCGCAGGCCGGGCTCGTATCACATCGATCTCGTCACCAGCCTCGATCGCCGATTTCCGACGATCTTCGAGACGCTCCCCGCGCCGCTGCGAAGCGGCGTCGTCAATCTGCCGCTCACGTTCCCCGCCGATCCGATTCGCGGTTTTTCCGCGAGCGACATGCACACGCCGTCGCTCGATACCCCCGGCGCGACGCACCCGCCCGAGCTGGCCGCGAAGCTGCGCGAATGGGGCTGGATCATCGACGCGATGGTCCACTGGCACGACGACCGCTCGCGTTTCCTCGGTGACGTGCGCGCCATGCACGACGCACAGCATCGCGTGGCGCTGCGTCTGCTCGACGAGGAATCGCCCGACCTGTTCTTCCCCGTTTACGTCGCGTTCGATCGCGTGGCGCACGCGTTCTGGGGCGCGATGACCGGCGAGCACCGCGCGAATCCGGGCGCGCGCGGCGACGAGGGCGACGCCGTCTACTTCGCCGCGAAGATGCTCGACGACGCGCTGGGCGACTATCTCGACCGGCTCGAGCCGGATGACCACCTGCTTGTCGTGTCGGATCACGGCTTCGGCGATCTGCGCGGCGACGTGTACCTGAACGCCTGGCTGATCGACGAAGGATATCTGTCGTTCGACCCCGCGAAGGTCCGCGCCTTCACGCCACCACCTCCGCCACATGGCGATGACCCGCGCCACGCGTGGCACGCGAAGCTGCTCGACGGCGAACGGCATTCGCTTCCCGACGATGACGATGCGATCCGCCGCGGCCGATTCGACGCGCGATACAAGTCGTGGGACACCGTGGATTGGGCGCGCACGCGTGCGTACGCGTCCGGCTTGTTCGGAAATGTCTGGATCAATCTGCGCGGGCGCGAGCCGGAAGGGACCGTCGAGCCCGGCCGCGAGTACGAGACGCTGCGCGACGAGTTGATGGAGCGGGTTCGCGCGCTTCGCCACCCCGACGACGACGCGCCGCTCGCAAGCTTCGTCGCGTCGCGCGACGACCTCTACTGGGGCGCGCATCTCGATCTCGCGCCCGACATCGTCGTGACGTTTCGCGACAACGCATACATGACGCGCGGCGCGACCGAGTTTCACGCAACGCGGCTCGTCGGCCCTGTCGCGGTCGGCCACACCGGCAACCACCGAGCGCACGGCATCGTCGCGCTCGCCGGTCCGCGCGCCGCACGCGGGGTAGCCGGAGACAGCCACATTCTTGATATCGCACCGACGATTTTGTACCTGCTCGGCGCGCCGATTCCGCGAAACCTCGACCGACCCGCGCCGTCCCATTCGCTCATCGACCAGAGCGCTTTGCGCGAGCAACCCGCCGACATCGGCCCGGCGGTTTCCCCAAGGCATCTCACTCCAGCCACGGCATCGGACGCGAATCTCGACGAGGTGCGCCGCCGTCTGGAAGGGCTCGGCTATCTCGCATAAACTCGCGCCGTCGATGTCCACCGATTCCTCCGAACCAACCGACGCCAGGCGCGAACTCCCGTGGTGGGTCCTCTGGGCCGTCATTTGGGGCGCGTGGTACGTCGTCTCCTTCGCGCACTACCAGCGCGGGCCCGTCTATACCGAAGAAACCGTCAACGGAAACCTGACCCGGGGCTTGCTCGAAGGACTCGTCGCACCGGTCGGGACATACCAGTACGTCGATATCACTCCCGGACCGCTGGTGTACGGTGCGTTGCTCGTTCCCGTCTTCGCCGCGTTCGGTTCCAACATGTTCGCCATGAAGTGCCTCGCGGGCCTGTTCGCCGCGGGCGGCACGCTGCTGTGGACGTACAACGTTCGACGCGCGGCGGGCGCGCGTGCGGCGGCCATCCTCGCGATCTGGCTCCTCGCGCCGCCGACGCTGCTCGACCGCATGTTCCGCCTCGCGTGGGCGAACCACATGGAAGCCATCGGGTGGGGCGCGCTCGTCTATCTCGTCGCGCGGCGCTCGTGGTCGGCGCATTCCCGAGGGCGCGACGCGCTGTTCGGCGTCGCCTGCGGCTTCGCGGTGTTCTTCTGTCTGCAAAATGTCGTATCCGTCGCGGCCGCGCTTGTCGCTTGGGTGTGGCGTCTCGGGCGACTCGCGCCGCGCCGAATCGCGAGCGCGCTCGTTCCCGGATTTCTGGTCGGGTTCGCGCCGCGCATCTGGCTCGCGATCGACACCCATCGCATCGGTCCCGTCTTCCAACCGATCGAGGTCGACACGCCGGTTTTTGCCAAGCTCGCGGCACTGCTCTTTCGACACGTTCCGCGCATGGCAAGTTACTCGTGGGCTTGGGCCGGGTCGTGGTTCGCGGCGCTCGCGATCGCGGCGCTCGCCATCCTCGTCTGGCGGCGGACCGTCGCGCGCGATGAGTTTGCCATCGATGACGATCGGCGCGATCTTGAACGATTTGTCCTCTTGTGGATCGGTGCGTATCTCGGCGCGTATGCCCTGACCGGCTACGAGGTCTTCGAGATGGTCAACGACCCGCGCTACACGTTCCGCTATCTCGTGCCGATGTTGCCGGTGCTCATGATCGCCGCGGCGCTCGTCGTTTCGCTGCGCCCGTTCCGACTCGGGACGCTCGCGCTCGTACCGCTGTTGCTCGCGGGCGCATGGGATCTGTCGCCGCGCGTCACCATCAAGGGACTGGTCGAACGAGTTGGGCAACGTCGATTCGCCATCGAGTACCGCTGCGCGCGCGGCGACGACTACCGCGTGCTGCTCGGCCAGAACCTTCCGGCATACTGGCAGTCGGAGTTCGGCGTCGGCCCGAAGCTGACGCCGGTCGCTCACTCTTCATGGAAACACGCGGTGGCGAAACTCCCGTATTCCTGGATGACGCAGGTCTACGAGGAGCTGGGACGCATCACGGGACCGCACGGTTCCCTCGACCTCGTGATGTCCGACGCCTCGACTCCGTCCGCGTGGAAACTCGCCGCGATTCGTGGCGCGGCGTACGCGCGTATGGCGACCGCGCGGCGCACGGAAGGTTCGCCGCCGTTCGCGTTGGAGGACACGGGCGAGTTCATCAAGTCGTGGCCGAACGCCCCCGCCGGCTCGGACGCCGCCTTCGCGGCGGGAGTCGTCCAGGGCGCGATGGGCACGGGATTCGCCCGCGTGACCAACGCGGACCTCGCGGACGCGGACGGGCGGGGACGAATTGTCGCGCTCCTGAACGAACGGGTCGCGTGGAACTCGGAAACGTCGCCGGACCTGGTTGCGGGCGCGGCGCGGGGATTCGGTCGCGCGCTCGGCGAACTCGCGGGGTACGACTTCGATGCCCAGGCCGTGGCGGCCGACGTGTTCGGGGCGGCGGGCGACGGGCGCGTCGCCGAAGCGCTGCGCGCGGGATACGACGAAGGCGAGGCGCTGTGGGCGCTCGCGTGTTTCCGCTGCCTTTATGACGACCGCTCAATCGCGCGGAGCGACCGCCTCGCCCCGGCGCTCGCGGAATACGACATCCGCCTCGTCCCGCGCGGCGACGTGATCGATCTGGTCGAAGGGCCGCGCCACATCGAGTGGCGGGCGCGAACGAGCCGCTAACGTCCCGACTTTCCGCTCTTGCCCAACGCCGCCTCGAACGCCTCGACCATCAGACGAAGAGCCTTGATGCGCGCGTATTTCTTGTCGCGGGCTTCCAGCAGATGCCAGGGCGCAAATTCGGTGCTCGTGCGCTCGAGCATCTCGTTCGCCGCGAGTTCGTAGTCGTCCCATTTCTCGCGATTGCGCCAGTCCTCCGGCGTGATCTTGAAATTCTTGTAGCTGGTATGCTCGCGCTCCTTGAAGCGTCGAAGCTGCTCGGCCTTGTCGATGTGCAGCCAAAACTTCAGCAGGATGATGCCGAAGTCGCAGAGTTGCTCCTCGAAATCGTTGATTTCCCGATATGCGCGTTTCCATTCGTGCTCGGCGGCGAATCCCTCGACGCGCTCCACCAGTACGCGGCCGTACCAGCTCCGGTCGTAGATCGTCACGCGCCCCGCGGACGGAACGTTGCGCCAGAAGCGCCAAAGGGAGTGGTGCGCGCGCTCCTCATCGGTCGGCGCGCTCACCGGAATCACGTGATAATGACGCGCGTCGAGGGCAGGCACGATGCGCCGGATGATGCCGCCCTTCCCCGCCGCGTCCCATCCCTCAAAAACGAGAATCGCGGAACGGCGCTGTTTCACGAGCCGTTCCATCAGTCCGTTGAGGCGATCCTGATGTGCGACCAGTTGTTTTTCGTAGGCGGGCCGCTCGATCGTCTTTGTCATGTCGAGCGTGTCGAGGATCGTCCGTCCATTCTTTCGGACGCGCTTGGGCGGCTTCGTCTTCGCGGGCGGTTTCCGCGCCAGTCGGCGTTTCAATTCGTCGCGGATCACCGTGGCGGTCTGCAGATTGCGCCACCGCCAGTCGGTGCCCTCAACGATGGTCCACGGCGTCTCGCCGGTGCTCGTCTCGCGCAGCACGCGCTCCACCACCTTCGTCCCCTCGTCGTAGAGACGCAGGATGTCCTTCTCTTCACGCAGCACGCGGCGCCGGAGTTTCTGATCCTTTTCCATCTCGCGAAGACGCTTGCGTCGCTCGCTCTTGGGAAGGTGGTACCAGAGCTTGACGATCAGCGCGCCGTCGTCCGCCAGCTCTTTCTCGAACGCGTTGATCCGCACGCACGCCGCGTCGATGTGCGCCGCGTCGCCGTCGCGCACGCCGCGCTGAATGGTCGCTCGATACCACGAGCCGAAGACGACGCCCGCCCGGCCGCGGGGCGGGAGGATTCGCCAGAAACGCCAATACTCCGGTCGTTCGCGTTCCTCGTCGGTCTCGCGATCGAGGGCGTGCACCTGCAGGAACCGCGCATCCATCCACTCGGTGAGCATAGTCAGCGAATCCGCCAGACCGACGCGGTCGTCGCCGGACAGCACGATGATGAGGGGGAATTCCGCGCGGTCCTTGAGCTTCATCTGCGCCTGGAGCAGATCGGCGCGCACGAGCTGCGCCTGTTTCGCATACTCGTCTTTCGGAATCTTACGGCCCAGTTCGGCGGTCTCGAACATCGCAGGCCCCTTCGAGGATCCATGCAAATCGTGAAAATCGCGCACCCGCGCGCGGACCGAGCGTAGCGCGCGCGGCGGAAAATTCAATCGACCGGTCGGGGGCGGCGCCGCTCAGGCGGCGAGAACCGCGAAGACCTCGGACCGCTTGGCCTCCTCCTGCACGTCGCGGATGATGTCGGGCACGTCTTCCATGCGCAGCGCCAGATCGTCCCACGCGCCAATGCTGCTCGACTCACGGATCATCCCGGGCGTCGAGGTGGCGCCGAGATTGTTGCAGATGAAATCGGCGATATGGACGAGCTCGGCGAGCCGGCGGTTGCGGTCGGGCGCGAGGTCGGGTTCGTGATGGTAGATCACCGCGTCGACCACGGGCTCGGGCAGCCGCCATCGATTGAGCAGATAGCCGCCGATCTCGGCGTGCGTGATGTCGAGCAACCGCCGCTCGGCATCGGAGGCGGTCAGATGATCCGATTCCATCAGCGCGCGGGTTTCGGCGTACGCATCGGCGAAGTGTCGCTCCAGCACGAAGGTGCCCACGTCGTGCAGGATTCCCGCGGTGTAGGAGTGATCCATTTCGAATCGATCGATGCCGCCCGCGTATTCACCCAAAACGCGTGTCGTGTAGGCCACGGTGATCGAGTGCCGCCAGAATGCGTGCAAATCGATGGTCTTCGATCGGTTCCCGAAGACGCGCGCGATGCCGACCGCGGTGCAGATGCGCCCGACCTCCTGGATTCCGAGCCGCGTCACGGCCTGCGCGACCGACGCGATCTCCTTTCCGGCGGTCCCATAGTAAGCCGAGTTGACGACCTTGAGCACCGCGCTGGTGAGCGCGGGGTCGTCGGCGATGACGACGGCGATGTCGGCGGTCGAGCTCTTCTCGTCGCGGACGCGCTCCATGACGCGAGCGACCACCTGCGGCAGGGTCGGCAGGGACCGGATCTCGCCCAGCCGATCGAGAATCGAGGTTCGCGCGGGGCGGTTCATGTTACATATCCAATCCCATCCCCAGGCTCTCCATCACCTTCGTGGTGAGATCCTGCGGGCTGAAGGGTTTGCACAGGTAGTTGTTCGCGCCTGCCTGGATCGCGCGAACGACGTTTTCCCGCTCGGCTTCCGTGGTCACCATCATCACGGGAATCCCGCGGAACCGCTCGTCCGCGCGGATATTGCACAGCGTCGTGTAGCCGTCCATCACCGGCATGTTCCAGTCGAGCAGGATGAGATTGATATCGGAATGCTCGCGCTCCAGCACGTCGAGCGCCTCCTGCCCGTTCGCCGCGCCGACCACGTCGAATCCGATCACGCTGACGGCGTCGGTGATGATCCGGCGAATCACGAACGAGTCATCGACCGAAAGGATCTTCATGGCGCGCTCCTTACCGCTTCACCTGGTAGTAGATCGACCGTTGGTGATCGCGGATTTCGAAGTCCGTGCTGTACCCCGACAGGCTCTCCGCGGAGCCGAGGAACAGGTGTCCGCCCGTGTTCAGGGCCCGGGCGAGCCGTGCGAACAGGTTTTTCTTGAAGGTTTCGGAAAAATAGATCGCGACGTTTCGGCACATGATGATGTCGAAGGTCCCGAGCGCCGCGAAGTCGGACTGAAGATTGAGGCGCTTGTAGGTGACCATCTTCTTTACGGACTCGTCCAGAACCCACACGCGGCCGTTCTGCTTGAAGTAGCGGTCGCGCATGGCATCCTCGAGACCCCGGCCCATCGAAATCTGGTCGTAACGGCCCGCCATGGCCAGAAAGAGCACCGAGGGCGAAATGTCGGTGCCGACGATCTCGACGTTCGCGGGACGGAGCGCCGCGCCGGGCCGAAGCCGCGAGAACTCGTGCACGCACATCCCTAGCGAATACGGCTCCTGTCCGGTGGAACTCGCCGCGCACCAGATTCGTACGCGCATGCGCTTGCCCGACGCGATCTCGGCGTCGAACTGCGGCAGCAGCACGTCCTGAAAAACCGCGAACGGCGACTTGTCGCGAAACCAGAGCGTTTCGTTGGTCGTCATCGCGTCGACCAGCTTGTCGCGAAGGCGCTGGTCGGGTGTCGTTTTGATCTTTCGGTAGAACTCCAGAAAGGACTTGGAGCCCGACTCCACGACCATGGTCGTGAGTCGGCTCTCGATCAGATATTCCTTTCCGCTCGTGAGCGAGATTCCGCACTGCTCCTCGATGTAGTCGCGAAGCAACGTGAATTCCTCGTTCGAAATGGCGAGCGCCATCACGTCGACCTCCGGCCAAATGGGCGAATCTTATCTGCAATTCGGGTTGCGATCTCAGGCAGGGCGATCTGCGCGTCGGACAGGCCCGCCTCGTCGATCGCGCGCGGCATCCCGTACACCACGCACGTCGCGGCCGACTGCGTGATGCAGTAACAGCCTTTGCGCTTGAGCGTCGCGACGCCGTCCGCGCCGTCGTCGCCCATGCCCGTGAGCACGACGGCGAGGATGTTTTTGCCGTACGTGTTCGCGACCGAGCGAAACAGCACGTCCACCGAAGGACGGCAACTTTTCACGGGCGGATTTTCGTTGATGCCGATCCGCCGCTCCGTCTGCCCCGCCTCTTCGCGCACGACCATGTGCCGACCGCCGGGCGCGATGTAGACCGTGTTGCGCAGGATCGGCTCGCCGTCCGCGGCCTCCTTCACCGCGAGCGGCGACTTTCCGTCGAGGTTGCGCGCGAGCGACTCGGTGAACTTCGGCGGCATGTGCTGAACGAGCAGCACCGGCACGCCCAAATCGCCGGGCAGGAGCGGAATGATTTTTCCGAGCGCCTCGGGCCCGCCAGTGGAGCAGCCGATCGCGAGTACGTCGAAGACGCCGGGGACAGGTGCGATCCGGGCGGAGGGCGGAGGTGGAGGAGGAGGCAGGATCGCCGGGGCGGATTCGGGACGCGAATCCCGTCCCGCGCGCATCGCGGCGGTGCGCTGTCGCGTTCGGTGGAGCATCAGCACGGTGGAGATCTGCTTGCGCAGCCACTCGACGCTGGCGTCGATCCCCATTCCCTCGGGTTTTGGGACGAAGTCGATCGCGCCGGATTGGAGGCACTTGATCGTGATGTCGGCGTTGTGCGTGCTCGCGCCGCTCACCATCACGACGCCGATGTGCGGCCAACGGGGCTTGAGGGCCTTGAGCGTCTCCAGTCCGTCCATCTCGGGCATCTCGACGTCGAGAAACACGAGATCGGGCTTGAGCTGTTCGATCTTGAGCAGCGCGATGCGGCCGTTGGGCGCGGTGCCGACGATCTCGGCGTCTTCGAGACGTTCGACGACGTCGGTCATGATCCGCCGATAGGTGACGGTGTCGTCGACGACCAGAACCCGACTCCGGGGTTCCGGCGAGGCAGCTTTGGCGGCGTTCCAGCTCATGTCCACCGGTTTCCGGGGTCGAGTTCGACGTTTCGGCGCGCGACCGGTTCGATCAGGAACAGACCTGCGCCACCTTGAGAATCGACAGCAGGCCATGATCGAGTTTGACCACGCCCGAAAGGTACTTGCCGCTGATCACGCCGACGTTCGCGGGGGGCTTCTCGATCTCCGATTCGTCCACGGTGACGACGTCGCCGATGCGATCCACGAGCAGACCGACCACATCGGTCCCGGTGCCGACGTGTTCGTCCGTGTGCACCGCCTGCCGGTCGAGTTCGCCCTCGGTCTTGAGGATGATGTTGCGCGACGTGGCCGACACCTCTCGCGGGTCGAGCGCGAGTTTGACGCCCAGGTCGAGCACCGTGACGATCTGGCCGCGCAGGTTCACGAGGCCCCTCACGTAGTTCCCCACGCGATGCACCGGCGTGAGTTCGAGCTGACGGCTGATCTCGCGGACGTAGAGGATGTCCACGCCGAAGAGGTGATCGTCGAGATAGAACGTCGTGTATTGCTTGTCGCTCATCACGCAGCCCTCGTCGCGGATTGCAGCAGGTTGTGGATGGTCTCGAGAAGCTTGGCCTTGTCGATCTTCACCGCGTAATCCGTGAAGCCGCTCTTCGTGCCCAGGTCGCGCGACTTTTCGTCGGTGAGCGACGTGAGCGCGAGAACCGGCACGCCGGCGTGGCCGTTGCCGCTGCCGCGGATGCGTCTCACGAGTTCGAACCCGTCCATGCGCGGCATCACGATGTCCGACACCACGAGGTCGTAGTGCGTCTTCATCAGGGCCTCGAGGGCTTCCTCGCCGTCGCGCACCGTGTCGACCGCGTAGCCCGCGGACTCCATATAGTCGCGCTCGAGCTGTCGGAAGAAGGGCGTGTCCTCGGCGAGCAGGATGCGGTACGAACCCTCGGCGCGGCGGATCGGCGCCTCGGCGCCGTAGTACTCGGGATCCGCCTTCTCCATGAGCGCGAAGGTGTCGAGCACAAGCGTGATGCGCTCGTTGACGATCGCCGAACCCATGATGCCGCCCTCGGCGCGGTTCGTCGTGTCGAGGTCGATTTCGGTTTCGAGGACGTTGACGACCTCGGTCGCGACGATGCCGACCGCGGTTTTCATCAGCTTGGGCACGATGACGTACAGGAACGCGCCGTCACTCGCCGGAGCGGAGACCGGCAGATGGTGATGCAGGCGCACGAGGCGCATCGCGCCGCCCCGGTACTTGATGAACTCGCGGTCTCCCACGCGCTCGATGTCGCCCAACGGCACCTTCTCGATGCGCGTGATGAGCGAAAGCGACATGGCGAAGATTTCCTCGGGGCCGTTGCGGAACAGCAGCACGGTCTGGCGCTCGCGCAGACCGTTGCGCATCGCATCCTGCTCCATCGCCACGTTCGCGCGGTCCACGTCCTCGAACGCGAGTTTTGCCGTGTCAGAGATGCCCTTGGCGTCGAGAATCATCGCCACGCGCCCCTCGCCCATGATCGTCGTGCCCGAGTAGCAGGAGTTTTCCTTGACGTACTTGGACAGCGGCTTCACCACGATCTCCTCGTTGTCGAACACGCGGTCGACGATGAGGCCGAACTGGTTGGTGCCCGCCACGAGCACGAGGATGTTGATGGCGCTTTGCGAATGGAATCGGCGATCCGGCCCGCCACGCCGGTCCGGGTGCGACCGTTGCGCACCGCCGTTGATCGCGACGAGTTCGCCGGTCTCGCCGTCCACGCGGAAGCGATTCGGTTCGCCGTCCGGAGCGCGGCGATCGACGAGCGTCATGCGGCGTTCGTCGCACTCATCATTGGTCTCGGGATCGACATACGTGGCGCGGATCCCGAGCACCTCGGACAGACGCACGAGGGGCAGGAGCTGGTCGCGCAGGCGCAGCACTTCGGCACCGTTGACCTCTTTGATGCTTTTCGAGGCGTCGCGCGCGCGGATGCGCACGAGTTCGACGATGCTGACCTGGGGCACGGCGAATTTTTCCTCGCCGACGCCGATGAGCAGCGACGGGATGATCGCGAGGGTGAGCGGCAGGCGCAGTCTCACGCGCGTGCCCTCGCCCTTGGTGGAATCGAGTTCCACCGTTCCGCCGAGCCGCTCGATGTTGGTTTTCACCACGTCCATGCCGACCCCGCGGCCGGAAACGTCGGTCACCTGCGCGGCGGTCGAGAATCCCGGCGCGAAGATGAGGTTCAGCACCTCGCGGTCGCTCATGCGCGCCGCGGCCTCCGCGGACACGACGGCCTTCTCCACCGCCTTGCGCCGGATGACGGACGGATCGATTCCGTTCCCGTCGTCGCTGATCTCGATGTTGACGAGGCCCGCCTCGTGGAACGCGCGCAGCAGCACGCGCCCGACGCGCGGCTTGCCCGCCTTCTCGCGGTCCTCGCGCGACTCGATGCCGTGATCGGCCGTGTTGCGAATCAGGTGCGTGAGCGGATCGGACAGCGACTCGATGATCGACTTGTCGAGTTCGACGTCGCCGCCCTGGATCTCGAGCTCGATGTCCTTGTCGAGCTTCTTGGCCAGGTCGCGCATGATGCGCGGGAACTTGTTGAACACCCCGCCGACCGGCTGCATGCGGGTGTACATGATGCTTTCCTGCAGCTCGCCGGTCACGAGATTCAGGTTCTGGAGCACCGAATTCAGGCCGCGGATTTCGCCGGCGCGGTCGATCAGGAGCTGCGTGAGCTGGTTGCGCGAAAGCACCAGTTCGCCTGCGAGGTTCAGCAGGTGGTTGAGCAGCGACACGCTGACGCGCAGCGTCTCGGCGCCTTCCTGCCCGCGCGACGCCGTCGCGGCGGATTCGGGCGCATCGGCGGGCGACGCATTCGTCTTGCCGTTCGCGGGCGACGTTCCGTTCACCTTCCTCGGAGTCGACGGGGGCATCGATGCCGGTATGGGCGTCGAAACGGACTCGACGACGACCTCGGCATTCCCGGCTGGTAGCGCCGCCGGCGGCTCCACCCGGCTCACCTGATCGTCCGCGACGCGCAGCGCCATCGCGAAGAGGTCCTTTTCCAGAACACTCGCGCCGAGAATCCAGACATTCGCGGCGTCGGTGTGGCTCTCGAGCTTCTCACGCGAGGGATCGCTCGCCAGGCACTCGCCCACGGTCTTGAGCTGGTCGAGCACGTCGAGCGCCGAGCGGCCGCCCGCCCGGAGATCGACGTCGGCGTCGAGGCGAATCAGATAGGCCATTCGACCGGACGCCTGGCACGATTCCCATTGGGCGGGAGTGGGCGCGAGCGCGGGCGCCGCGATCGGCGGCGCCGAGGCCGCCGCGGCGGGTTTCGCCGTCTCGGCGGGCTTGCCGTTCGCGGCATCGAGCAGCGCGACGAGGCGCGACTTTTCGGCGCTGATATCGAAGCTGTCGGCGTTCTCGACATCGTCCACCATGGCGGAGAGACGATCCGAACCCGCGAGCAGCGCGTCGACGAGCTCCGACGAGACGCCCAGCGACTTGTCGCGCAGTTTCATCAGCAGGCTCTCCATCACGTGCGCGAGCTCGTTGATGTTCTTCAGGTTGAAGAACCCCGACGCGCCCTTGATGCTGTGCACGCTCCGGAAAATCCGGTTCACGACATCCGGATCGGGATCGCCCGATTGTTCCAGCGCCAGCAGATCGGGCTCGAGCACCTGAAGGTGGTCCCGGGCCTCGGTGATGAAGTCCTGAAGAACGGCTCGGTACTTGTCGTCCATGGCGGTCCCTCTCGCCCTGTGGGCGCCCCTATTCGAACGTGATTTCGATGAAAAACTGGCCCTGCTCGGTGTTGAACGGCACCACGATCACGTTGCCCTTGGTCTTGTGCGTGATCGTGTGGTCCTTGCCCATGATCGTGGACGGGATCGACATGTCGAACCGGTAGCCCTTTTCGGACAGCACCTTCTTCGCGCCGCCCAGGACCATGTTCGCGATCTCGCTGACCATGTCGATGACGATGGGCTCCATCTGCGAATAGTCCTCGCCCAGCATCTTCGACGCGATCATCAAAATGACCGGCTCGGGGAAGGTGATGGCGAGAGAGCCTTTTGTGGATGGGCCCGCGATGCCGATGATCCCCGTCACGTCGCCGAACGCGCCTTTGCCGTTCTTGACGAAGGGCTTTTCCGGCGTCGCCTGCGTATAGGCCATGCTCGAAAGCACATTGATCATGGAATCGAGAAACGGGTTGATATACTCGACGTTCATGCAAGTCCCCCGCGAAGCGTTTTTCGCAAGCCGCCCGCCCTCGCGCGCGGCCCTTTGTCCGGTTCCGGGCGCGTTTAGATGCCCGCGATGATCTGCTCGACCTTCTGCTTGAAGACCTCGGGCGTGAACGGTTTGACGATGTAGTTCGTCACCCCCGCCTGCACCGCCTCGATCACGTTCCCCTTCTCGGACTCGGCCGTCACCATCAGAAACGGAATCCCCTTCATCCGCTCGTCCGAACGGACCTTTTTTAGCAGGTCGAGCCCGGTCATCTTGGGCATATTCCAGTCGCTGATGATGAAATCGATCTTCTGCTCCTCGAGGGTCTTCCACGCGGTCGAGCCGTCGTCCGCCTCCAGAACCTCGTCGTACCCCAGGTCCTTGAGCAGGTTCTTGACGATGCGGCGCATCGAAAAAAAATCGTCCACGGTCAGAATCTTCAGCGATTTTGCCATTTTCTCACTCCCCGCCCGCGTCCCTGCGTATTCGTGCCGCACCGATCGGCCGTGTTCTATGGCTCGTATCGGAGCGCATTCCGTGTGAATTGAGCATTATTTTCGTTTCGGGGCGCGCGGCGCGTAAACTTGGGCGGATTCGCGCGAAAATCGGGCTTCACCGGATCGGGGAGCCGTCGGCGGCGAGAAACGACTCAGCCTTCGCGCCGATCCCCGAATCCGAACCAGTTCCGCAGTTCGGATGCGAGCCACCGCATGTCGTCCGGATCGCGATTCGCGATCAGCCCGATTTCGCGTTTCGAGGAAACGAGGATCAACGCGGGATACGAGCCGCCCTTGCTTCGACGCACCATCTTCAACTCGACCCGGCTGACGTCGGACGCATCGATGACCTTGCGCAGCGGCACGCCGAGCAGCTTGCGTGTCCGGGTGAGCCGACCGTACTCGGCTGAGATTTCGGTAATGCCCACGAACCGCCAGACGAGCGCGAGGAGCAGGCCGATGCCGATGACATCGTGAATGACTCCGAAACCCAGCATGTCCCATCGGCGCTCGCGGATCGCCATCGCGTTCCACATCACCATGAAGCCGCACCAGATCACGGTGAACAGGATGAGCCCGATGGCGCTCGCCGAAAAACCGGCGGGAGGGATGTGAGCGAAGAACCGATAGCCCGGCATATTCTCGATCCGCACCCCGGTTTCCATCGGGCGCATGGCGCCGGTCACGTCGATCACCCCGTCGGACGCGGGGCGTAGTCCCGCAGGGGCCTGATCGGGAAATTTCGCGGCACTCTTTTCGAGAAACTCGCGAGCGTTCGCCGCGAATCCGCACGTGTTGCAAGAGACGTTGCCGACGAGATCAAACACGCCGAGAGACGTCGGCGTACCGCACGATGGACACTTCACTTCGAACTTCATGGGAACGCGCCTCCCATTTGGGATTCGCTCAAACGGAACCGGAACGCAAGCTCGACCGGGAGCGCGGGGACACGCAGCGGTGCGGCTGCAAACTGGCGACGCAGCGCGGCCCGTGCACCCCGGTTTTCCGTTGGCGCATCCAACGAACACCGATGAACGCCCTGTTGCCCTGCGGTGTTGTCATCCTGAACGAAGTGAAGGATCTTCCCGTGAACACGCGACCCGCTCGCGCCGTGCGGCGAGGGTGCCCCGCCAATGGTATTGTATTTTCGATGATTTGATCTTATTCTAACTCATCTTCGACCGTTGTCGGCGGTTTGAATTTCAAGACCTGAATAAAATCGCATAGTTACGCTGCGATTTTTCGAATTTTCGCAAAATTGTAGTGCCTAATATCGTCTCGGCAGGCTCAAATCAGTCTTGACATATCCCTTGCTGCCATTGGAAATGGCGGCGTGTTCGTTCGCGCC
>JADLEX010000016.1 GCA_020845895.1 Deltaproteobacteria bacterium
AAGTGCGCGACAAGCTCCTGATCGGCGGACATCGGCGGACCCCCTTCGAAGTTTGAGTCGTCAACAAGCCCAAACGACGAAAGGACCGCCCCTGTCCGGCAGGCATCCGCTCAGATCGGCGAAGAACCGAAAAAATTTGTGTCCATTGTGTAAAATTTGCGTTAAGATGAGTTCATCGAACCACGTCGAGATTCCCGCCCTGGCGAGAAATCCCCAAGGATTACGCTAGGTTGCGCTGTATTTCCCGGCTTGGCTCGGGAGTTGCTTCGGGGCTCGCGGCCTTCGCGATGTGGAGCGAATGCCTTGGAATTCTTCCATCATGCAGAAGGGAGCAGATCATGCATGCATTTCTTCCGGGGAAACGGGGAGCGAAACGAACGCACCTCGGCCCCATCGCGTTGCTGGTGGCGACGGTCCTGTGCCTTTGCGCCGGGAGCGCGCTCGCGCAGGACACCACGACGACCACGCCCGAGGAGCAACAGGATCTCGACGGCGTGAACCTGGAGCTGTTTCGGCCCTCCATCTTCGGCGGCAATTTCGTCGCCATCGAAGACGCGCACACGCTGACGCGCTGGAGCCCCGGCATCGCCGTCGTGGGCGACTACGCCAACTCGGTCTGGTCGAAATACGACGAGGATGACGAGTTCGAGTACGACTTCATCTCCGAAATGTCGACCGCGCACCTGATGGCCGCGTTCGGCACGTTCTCCTGGCTCAGTCTCGGCGTCGACGTGCCCCTGCACTATTCGCGCAAGCGCACCTTCACTGACATCCGCACCGGCGAGGGACTCTCGCCCGAGCTCGAGACCTGGCGCGAGGTCGGCGACGTCCGGGTCGAGATGAAGATCGCGCCGCTTCGCGAGGACAAGCATTGGATCGGCGTCGCGCTCGCGCCCTACGTCATCATCCCGACCGACGTCGAGGAGCACCTGCTCGGCGAAAACCGGGTCACGGGCGGCGGCACGCTGGCCCTGGAGCACGACTTCGGCCCGATCGACATTGGCCTGAACGGCGGCTACCAGGCACGCGGACGTAACGAATTTTTCGGTACCGAAATCGGCGACGCGGTCAAATACGGCGCCGGTATCGGCAACAAGTACGACATGGGCCTGTTCTGGTCGATCGAAGGCTGGGGATCGGTCTTCGACATCGAAGACACGGATCTCGTTCGCAACGTGCCGGCCGAGTGGACGGCGCGCATCGGTTATCAGTTCGGCAAGCGCGGACCGAGCCTGTTCGCGGGCGGCGGCACGGGCGTTTCCTCCGGCATCGGCGCGCCGCAGTACCGCGTCATCGGCGGTCTCGCCTATTACTACGTGCGCGAAGACCTAGCGAAGGTGCTCGTGCGAGTGATCGACGAGAACGGCCAGGCCATCGAGGCCTCGCTCAACATCAATGGACCGTCGGGCTCCATGGCCCAGGTCGCGCAGGGCGGCGAGTACAAGCTGGCTGATGCGAAGCCGGGCTCTTACACCTTCAAGGCGACGGCCGAGGGATATCAGGAAGGCGCAAAGAGCCAGGCGATCACCAAGGCCGAGACGGTCGAGATCGTCATCCAACTCGCGCCGGTTCCCAAAGCCGACACCACGGCGTTTGTCTCCGTCGTGGACAAGTGCGCCAAAAAGCCGGTCGATGCGACGGTGAAGCTCTCCGACGGAACGACGATCACGGCCGGATCCAAGCAGAAGGTCCAGCCCGGCACGTACACCGTCGAGGTGAGCGCCGACGACTATCAGGTCAGCACCGAGAAGATCACGATCGCGGCGAACACCGACAACAAGATCGAGATCGCCATGGTCAAGAAAATCCAGGCCATGGGCTCGGTCTACTTCGCGGTCAACTCCGACAAGATCCTGCCCAAGTCGTTCCCGGTGCTCGACGACGTGGCCGACCAGATCCAGTCGCTGTGCGGCTTCGAAAAGATCATGATCGAAGGCCATACCGACGCCGACGGCAGCGACGAGAGAAATCTCGACCTGTCCCAGCGCCGCGCGGCCTCCGTGCGTGCGTACCTTTCGGGCAAGGGCATCGACGCGTCGAAGCTCGAGCCCATCGGCTACGGCGAATCCAAGCCGATCGCCGACAATACGTCGGCCGACGGAAAGGCGCAGAACCGCCGCGTCGAATTCGTCGTGAAGTGATCGAAATCGTCGGGCGCGGGGCTCGTTCCCGCGCCCTTCCCCAAAACGCAAACGGCCGGGTCACCCCCGGCCGTTTTCTTATTCCGAGCCCGTACGATGAATCAGGCGAAGACGCTCTTCCGGCAATCGGTGCACTGTTTGTACACCTGCTCGGGAATGTTCATCGACTCTTTGTAAACGCGGGCCAGCGACTCGGGCATGAACCAGTTGCCGCAGTTCTCGCACGCGATCATGTTCGTCTTCTTCTTCCAACGCACCAGCTCGCGCACGCCGCCGTTGTCGATGAAGCCGATGCACTTCGTCGGGCATGCCGCCTCGCACGCGCCGCAGGCGATGCATGCCTCGTTCTCTTCGTTGAAGGGAGTCGTCACGCGCCGCTCCACGCCCCGGCCCTCGAAGGCGATCGCGTTCGCGCCGACGATTTCGTCGCACACGCGCACGCACAGCCCGCACAGGATGCACGCGCTCTCGGCGAAGTAGCGCGAACGGTCGGACCCGCGCTCGAAACGCACGACATTGGCGTCCGCTTCGGGCATGAGGCGCGGATTCGGTTCGTCGAGACCGAACTCGGCGGCGAGTTCGCGCACGGCGGGCTCGTTCGGCGACCTGGCGAGCATGAACTCCAGAATCCAGCGTCGCGCGTTGCGAACCTTGTCGCTTTTCGTCGAGACGGTGATCGGCGAGCGGACGGTGTAAACGCACGAAGGCACGAGGCGTTTCTTTCGGCCCTCGTCCACCTCGACCATGCACACGCGGCACACGCCGTAGGCCTTGACGTTTTCGTTATGACACATCGTCGGAATGCGGATGCCCAATTTGGCCGCCGCCGCCAGCAGCGATGTGTCGTACGGGACCTCGACCTTGAGGCCGTCGATGGCGATGGGAATCATTTGACTCATGACGGCGTCCTCTATCCGTGAACGATGGCGTCGAATTTACAGACCGTCTCGCACGCGCCGCATTTGATGCAGTTTTCCTTGAGGATTTGGTGCGGGACCTTTTTGGACCCGAGGATCGACTCGGTCGGGCACGACCGCAGGCACAGCGTGCAACCCGTGCACTTTTCCTCGATCACGCGGTAGCTGACGAGCTCCTTGCACACGCCGGCCGGACAGCGCCGTTCGACGATGTGCGCCTCGTATTCCTCGCGGAAGTAACGGATCGTCGAGAGCAGCGGGATCGGCGCCGATTGCCCGAGGCCGCAGATCGACGTGCTCATGATCGCCTCGGACATGCTCTCGAGCAGCTCGATGTCGCCCTCGCGGCCCTTGCCGTCGGCGATGTCGGACAAAATCCGATGCAGGTGGCGGATTCCTTCGCGGCACGGCGTGCATTTGCCGCACGACTCTTCCATCAGGAATTTCGTGAAGTAGCGGGCGATATCGACCATGCAGTTGTCGTCGTCCATGACGATCATACCGCCCGATCCCATGATCGAGCCGACATCCCATAGGCGGTCGAAATCCACCTGAAGATCGAGGTGCGCGGCCGGGATGCATCCGCCCGACGGACCACCGGTCTGCACCGCCTTGAAATGCTTGCCCTCGGGCACGCCGCCGCCCACGTCTTCGACGATCTCTCGCAGCGTGATGCCCATCGGCACTTCGACCAAGCCCGTATTCTGAACCTTGCCCACGAGACTGAAGATCTTGGTGCCCTTGCTGCCTTCGGTGCCGATCTTCGCGTACTCGGAAGCACCGTTCGTCACGATCCACGGCACATTGCCGTAAGTCTCGACGTTGTTCAGGTTGGTCGGCAGATTCCACAGACCATGCTCGACCGTGTGCACGTACTTGGCGCGCGGCTCGCCGGGTTTGCCTTCGATCGACGCCATGAGCGCCGTCGATTCGCCGCACACGAACGCGCCGCCGCCGCGGCTGATGTCGATATCGAAGTCGTGGCCGGAGCCCAGGATGTTTTTCCCGAGCAGTCCCGCCTTGCGCGCCTGGTCGATCGCGACGATCAGGTTGTGCACCGCGACGGGATACTCGTGACGCACGTACACGAATCCCCGATCGGACCCGACCGCGTGCGCCGCGATGAGCATGCCCTCGATGATGAGATGGGGATTGCCCTCGAGCAGCGCCCGGTCCATGTACGCGCCGGGATCGCCCTCGTCGGCGTTGCACACGACGTACTTGGGATAGCCCTTGGCTTTGCGGCAGCTCTCCCATTTGCGTCCCGTCGCAAATCCGCCGCCGCCGCGCCCTCGCAGACCCGACGCCTTGATCTCGTCGATGACCGCCTCGGGCGTCATCGTGTACGCCTTCGCCAGCGCCTCGTAGCCGCCGCCCGCGACATACGTTTCGATCCGCAGCGGGTCGACCCACCGGCTCGCGCCGCTGATCATCGTGTTCTGTTTCGCGTAGAACGGAAGCAGGTCCTCGGTTTGAACGTGCACGCCGTCGCCGTTCTTCCAGGTGCGCTCTTCGATCACGCGGCCTTCGGCCGCGGCCTCGACGATGGCGTCCACGTCCTTCGCCTGAAGCTTCGGATACAGCGTCATTCCCGGGGCGACGAGGATGAGCGGCTCGATCTGGCAGAATCCGTGGCAACCCGTCGCACGGACTTCGACCCGGTCGGCCAGTCCACGCCGTTCGATCGCCTGTTCGGCGGCCTCGATGATGTCCACCGAATGCGACGCCTGGGCACAGGTGCTGTTGGAGATCACGAGCGTGATCTTGCCCGGCGGATAGATGCCGCCCAGCGACGTCCGCCACGCGGCGAGGTCGGTCGGCTTTTGAACAGAGGGCATATCGAATCTCCGATTATTTGAACCGGTTACGGTCGCGGTCAGTTCGCGTCGCTCTCGTCGTCTTCGTCATCTTCGGATTCCGGCGAAGCCGCCGCGCCCTTCTTTTTTGGCTTCAGGACGAGTTTTTTCGCCTTGGCCGCGGAGGTCTGCGCGAAAACCTCGTCGTTGATGACCACGACCGGCGCGAGCGAACACGCCCCGAGGCAATTCACGGTATCGAGGGTGTACTCGCCGTCGGCCGTCGTCTGCCCCGGCTTGATGCCGAGATTCGCCGCCAGCGAATCGAGCACCATGCTCGATCCACGCACGTGGCACGCCGTTCCCATGCAGACGCACACGTGTCGCCGACCGATGGGGTTGAGCGAAAACGCGTTGTAAAAGGTCGCCACGTTGTAAGCCTTGGCGAGCGGCACGCGCAGCTTCTTCGAGACGTACACGAGCGCGTCCTTGGGCAGGTAACGGTACTTTTCCTGCACGTCCTGAAGCACCTGAATGAGCGCCGAGGGTTCCGTGCCCCAGTGCTCGATGAACTCATCCACCACGGCGGGATCGAACACCTCGCTCATCGGCGACCTCCGCTCACATTGGCGCATTTCGCGCGCAGACGCATGTATCGCTCGCGCACCTCGGATTGAATGGTCGCGAGAATCTCGTCCTCGTTTTTCAGATGGCGGAACCGACCCTGCGACTCCATGTAGGGCCGTTTCTCGAAACAGTCCGCGTATTCGCGGATGTCGCGCAGCTCGTCGATGTCCACGTTCAGCCGGTACTCGTGATTCTCGTATTCGTAGAGCGGGAAGATCCCGGTCTCCACCGCCATACGGGCGAGGCGGATCGTCAGCTCGCTCCCGCATCGCCAACCCGTGGGGCACGGCGCGAAAACATGCAGCACCGCGGGGCCCTTAACCTCCGCGCCCTTTTTCACCTTCGCCATCAGGTCGGACGGGTGCGAAACCGACGCCGTTGCGACGTAGGGGATGTCGTGCGCGATGCAGATCTCGGCGAAGTTCTTTTTGTTCGTCTTCTGGCCGAAGCTCGCCTTGCCCGACGGGCTCGTGGTCGTCGACGCGCCGAACGGCGTGCCCGACGAACGCTGGATGCCCGTGTTCATGTAGGCTTCGTTGTCGTAGCAGATGTAGAGAAAGTCGTGCCCGCGTTCGAGCGCGCCCGACAGCGCCTGCAGGCCGATGTCCATCGTGCCGCCGTCGCCGCCGATGCCCAGCACCGTGATCTTTTCGTGATTCGTGTAGAACTTGCCCTTGCGGCGCAGCACCTCGATGCCGGCGGCCACGCCCGACGCGATCGCGGCGGTGTTTTCGAACGCTACGTGAATCCAGGGCACCTCCCATGCGCTGAACGGATACGGCGACGCGACGATCTCCATGCAGCCCGTCGCGTTGCACACGATCAGCTCGCGCCCGATCGCCTTGCCGATCTGCCGCAGGGCCGTGGCGGGGCCACAGCCCTGACAGGCCCGGTGGCCCGACGTGAAGATCTCGTCCTGGCTGACGAGCCGGGGCGCGAACACCTCGAAGTTGTTCGTGAGATTCGCGGTCATTGCCGCACCCCCACCATTTCGTAGGGAGGGAACGGCCCCTCCAGCGCGCGGATCTGCGCCTGCTTCACCTGATCGACGATGTGCCGCCAGCGGATGTCGCGCCCACCGAGCGCCGCGACGATCGAGTGGATCGGCGGCGCGCCGGGCCGGCCGTACATGGCCGCGCGAATCTCCGATGCCACGGGCCCGCCGGGGCCGCCGAACGACAGCGCCCGGTCGTACACGACGACGCACTTGCGTCCATCGAGCACGCGACGGATGTCGTCATACGGAAATGGCCGCCACACGCGCAGCAACACCTGACCGACCTTGTGGCCTTCGGCTCGAAGCGCGTCGACCGAAACGTGGGCGATTTCGCCGATGGTGCCGCCGATCGTGAACACGATCGTGTCAGCGTCCTCGGTCCTGTATTCCTCGACCGCCTTGTAGGTGCGTCCGAATCGCTGACCGAATTCCTCGAAAACCTCGTCGATGACGGTCCGCGAGGCGATCAGCGTGTCGTCCAGGACCTTTTTTACCTCGGTATAAACGTCGGGGTGGCCGACCGCGCCGAACATCGCCGGCTTGTCCACGTCGAGCCGCAGCACCGGTTCGTAGGGCGGCAGGAACCCGTCCACGTCTTCCCGGGTCAGCGTCTCGATCGGTTCGACGACGTGCGAGACCGTGAACCCGTCGATGTTCAGGATCGTCGGCAGAAGGACGCGATGGTCCTCGGCGATCTTGAAGCACATCGGGGTGAGGTCGTAGCACTCCTGACCGTTGTTGCCGAAAAGTTGGATCCATCCGATGTCGCGGTTCGCCATGATGTCCGACTGGTCGCCCCAGATGTTGAGCGGGGCCGACAGCGCCCGGTTCACCACGGTCATCACGATGGGAAACCGCATTCCCGACGCGATGAAGAGCACCTCGTGCATCAGCGCGAGGCCCTGCGAGCTGGTCGCCGTGAAGGTGCGGCACCCGGTGGCCGACATGCCGATGCACGCGCTCATCGCCGAGTGTTCGCTCTCGACCGGAACGTAAGCGGCGTCGATCTCGCCGTCGGCGCACAGTTCGGACAGATGCTCCACGATGTGCGTCTGCGGGGTGATGGGGTAGGCCGCGATCGCATCCACGTTGCAAAGTTTCACCGCCTCGGCGTGCCCGAGCGAGACCTCGATGCCGATCCGGCGGCGGACGTCGTCGTGCATTATTTGCCCTCCTCGATCATCCGGATCGCGCTCGTCGGGCATTCCTGCGCGCAGATGCCGCATCCCTTGCAGTATTTCGGCTCGAAATCGTAGAAGTTCGGCGTCAGTCCCACGATCGGATTCAGGCGGGGGGTCAGGACGCGGCAGGCGTCCGGGCAGAAGATCCAGCACATCCCGCACGCGATGCACCGACTCTCGTCGGTCTTGGGGTAGAAACTGCGCCAGCCGCCGGTTTCGTACAACCGCGCAGAGCCCGGCGTCAGCACCGCCATGCCCAGCTCAAGTTCCGATGTTTTTGGATTGGGATTCAACTTCACGGTCAGGCTCCCATCTTGAGTTCGTCAAAAGCGCGCTGCATGACGAGGAAATTCCGCGCGGCCAGTGCGCCGAATCGCTCTTCGAGCGGGTGCTTGAGCGATTCGAGGGCCACCATGCCCTTGGCACGGATCGCGCCGCCGAGCATGGTCGTGTTGACGATCGGCCGCTTGAGGACCTCGATCGCGATGGTCTGCGCGTTCACCGTCGCCACCCGCCGCGTATACCCGTAGCGCGCGCGCAGCTCGTCCGGGTTCTCGCCGGTGTTGACGACGATGACTCCGCCTTCCTTGACGCCCTCGTCCACCTTGACGATGTCGAGCAGGGCCGCGTCGAGCACGATGACCAGATCGGGCTCGTACACCTGCTCGCGCAGGTAGATCTTCTGCTCGTCGATCCGCGCAAACGCGAGCACGGGCGCACCGCGGCGCTCGGGCCCGAAGCTGGGGAAGGACTGAGCGAATTTGCCTTCTGCGATCGCGGCGTGGGCGAGAAGTTCGGCGCTCGTCACGGCGCCTTGGCCGCCGCGCCCGTGAAACCGTATTTCCAACATGATTCGACCCAAATGTTAAGGAGCACCAAAAGCTGACGCGGATCATAGAGATGGAGTCCGTGTCGGTCAACGACGCACTACCGGTTCAGGGGGAAATCTCACCGTTTTTTCCGCGTTTGGCGTGCATTTCCTTGATTTCAGGAGATTTTTTCCGCATCCGGTCGAGACGCGGTTCGCGCCTTGGCGACAGACCCCCGGTTCGCTGTCGCCGGTTACATCCGCCGGCTCCGGTGCGACGGTCGATTGACGCGATGCGTCACGGCTTCGCGAAATGTTCCTAAACTCGCTTTTCCTTGACACCGCCGTCCCCCGCCCGTAATCAGGGGCGTTTTTCGGGAGGTCGCGATGAAACGTCCGGTCGGCGTCGCGGCGGTGCTCGCCGTCTTCGCGGGCCTGTTGCTGCCTGCCATCGCCACGCGCGCGGCGGAGGCGAGCGAGGCGCGCGTGACGCCGGTGGTCAAGGCGGTCCGTGAGATCGCTCCGTCGGTCGTCAATATTTCCACCGAACAGGACGCGGCGACGGGTGGACCGTTTTCAGGCTTGCGCGACCCGATGTGGGACAAGTTTTTCAAGGACTATTTCGAGCGCTATCGCCCCAACGACCGGCCTGAATCCTCGCTGGGCAGCGGCTTGATCATCGACCCCACGGGCTACATTCTCACGAACGAACACGTCATCCTGCGCGCGAGCCGCGTGAAAGTGACGTTGCAGGACGGGCGAACATTCAATGCCCGCGTCGTGGGCTCCGAGCCCGCCCGCGACCTCGCCGTGCTCAAAATCGACTCGGACAAGCCGTTTCCCACGGCGCGGCTGGGCGACAGTTCCGACATCATGATCGGCGAGACGGTTGTCGCCATCGGCAACCCCTTCGGCCTGTCCAACACCGTCACGACGGGCGTCATTTCCGCGTCGGAGCGCACGATCCGCACCGACGCGAGCCGCGTTTACGTGGACTTCCTGCAGACCGACGCGTCGATCAATCCGGGCAACTCGGGCGGACCGCTGCTGAACCTCGACGGCGAGGTCATCGGCATCACGACCGCCGTGTACGGCCAGGCGCAGGGCATCGGCTTCGCGATCCCGATCAACTCCGCCCGCCGCATCGTCGACGACCTCATCCAGTACGGGAAGGTCCACTACGGTTGGTTCGGAATCCGGATCAAGGACATCCCCACGCGCGTGCGCCAGAGTCTCGGTTACAACGGCATCGCCCGCATCTACGTCTCGATGGTCTTTCCCGATTCCCCCGCGGCGAAGGCCGGCGTGCAGGAAGGCGATCTGATCGAGTCGGTCGGCACGCACAAGGCCCCCGCCGTCGACGCCTACCGCAGCATCATTCTCGGCTACACGGTCGGCACGCCGGTCGATTTCGCCCTCTCCCGCAATAACGAGCCGCGCACCATCACGGTGACCCCCACGGGCTTCCCCAAGTCGATGGTCGATCCCTATGCGTGGACGCTGCTCGGCCTCGAGGTGAAACCGGCGAGCGCGTCCGAAGCAAAGGCGCTTCGACTTCCGGGCGGAAAGGGGTTGATGATCCGCCGCGTCAAATCGGGCTCCGCGGCGGAGAAGATCGGCATCCGCGCGGGAGACGGTTTGCTCGCGATCGACAGCCGCGAACTGCGCGACGAAGACGATTTTGCCTCGGCCGTGGCCGCACTGCGTCTCAAGAGTTCGTCCGTCGTGCTCGTGCAGCGCGGACCTTACGCCTACTACATCTCGCTCGAACTGCCCTGACGCGGCGGAGGCGCACCTGACCGTCATCTCAAAACTGCGGGGCAAGTTACTGGCGGGAATCGCCCTGGGCGGGCTCGTCTATCTCGGCATCGTCGTCTACTCCGGGTGGAGCGACGTGGCCGAGGCGCTCGGCACGTTTCGTTGGGGCTTCGCGCCGCTCCTGCTCGCGCTCGCGTTCACCAACTACATCCTGCGTTTCCTGAAGTGGGATTATTACCTGCGCCACATGGGCATTTCGTGTCCCAAGGACACCAGCTTCATCATCTTCCTCTCCGGCCTCGTCATGGCGATCAGCCCCGGCAAGATCGGCGAGCTGCTCAAGTCGCTCTTTTTGAAACAGGCGACGGGCACCGACCTTGCACGATCGATGCCGATCGTGGTCGCGGAACGACTCACCGACTTCATCGCCCTCGTCATCATCTCCTTCGCCGGGATCGGGCTTCTGGCCGCGGGCGACCTCTACATCCTGCTCGTCGTCGCCGCGGTCCTCGCCGCTTTCATTCTCGTCATCGGCAACCGGCGGATTTCGCTCGCCATCATCGGCATGGTTGAAAAGCTGCCCGTGCTGGAAAAGATCGGCCATCGTTTCCACACGCTCTACGACAGTTTGTCGGCGCTGGTGCGCATCGGACCTCTCACGATCGCGACCGCGCTCTCCATCGCCGCGTGGATGTGCGAGTGCTTGGCATTCTACATCGTCATCCGGCTGTTCCACGGCGGCGCGGGGATCGGCACGGCGTCGTTCATCTACGCCTTCGGCACCATCGTGGGAGCCGTCGCGCCCGGCGGACTGGGTCTGACCGACGGGGCGATGATCGCCATGTTGCAAAACGGCGCAATGATGGCGGGTGCGGCGCTGGCCAAGGGCGCGGCGGGAACCGCCACGATGATCATCCGCATGGCGACGCTTTGGTTTGCCGTGCTCGTCGGCGCGGTGGTCCTCTTGCTGTTTCAGAAGCGTTTTGCGGGTGTGGACAATATGATCGACGAAGAGCAAAAACGCTCCGCGTGAAACAATTCGGGTTTTTCGATTCGCTGCTGACCGCGGTCATGGATCGGCGGGCGGCGGCGACGCAAATAGAGCAGGCTCATGTTCGATTTGGAGAAAAGCGGTGAGTAACGCGCCCGATCTGTCGGCCCTTCGCATCGACAGAAACGCATCGGATCGCGAAGAAAACGGCGCCGCGTGGCGGCGATGGCTGATCGTCGTCGTCGTGGTCGGCCTGATCGCGGGGGCGGGTTGGTATTTTTGGACCGGCGACGCGCCCGAGGTGACGGTTGCCACCGTGCTCGCCACGGGCGGCGCGCCCGGATCTCACGGCAGCGGGATTGCGGCGAACGGATATGTCGTCGCCCGCACGCGCGCATCGGTCTCGGCGAAAATCATGGGTCGACTCACCCGGCTCGATGTCGCGGAGGGTTCGCTGGTCAGGAAAGGCGAGATCTTGGCGATGATCGAGGATGGCGATTTTCGCGCCGCCGTCTCCGCTGCGCAGGCCGCCGTGAAGCAGGCCGAGGCCGAGCGCGATCTGGCCGAGAGCACGCACAAACGCGCGAAGGAACTGCTCGCGAAGAGCTACATCTCGACCACCGAGTTCGAGCAGGCCGAGTCCCGCGCCCGGGTGGCGAATGCGCAGCTCGAAAGCGCCCGCGCGAATTCGCACCTCGCGTCGGTCAATCTCGAAAGCACCCGCGTGCGCGCGCCCTTCGACGGCACGGTGCTGCGAAAGGACGCGGAACTGGGCGAGGTGGTCTCGCCCGCCGGCGCGGGCGGCGCATTCACCCGTACGTCCATCGTCACCATGGCCGATCTCGACACGCTCGAGGTCGAGGTCGATGTGAACGAAGCCTACATCGCCCGTATCCGAGGCGACCAGCCGGCGAAAATCTCGCTCGATGCGTATCCCGGTGTGGAGTTTCGCGGGCGGGTGCGTCAGGTGGTGCCGACGGCGGATCGGCAAAAGGCGACGGTGCTCGTGAAGGTCGCCATCGACGACAAAGACTCGCGCATCATGCCCGAAATGGCCGCCAAGGTCGTGTTCCTCGACGAGACGCCCGACCCGGCCGCGCCGATCGAACCGAGACGCGTGACGGCCCCGGCGGCAGCCGTCGTGACGAGCGGATCCGCGACGAACGTGTGGGTGGTCGATAAGGACATGACAAAATCGGTCGCCGTGAAAACCGGCGTGAAAATCGGCAGCGAAATCGAAATCACGTCGGGGCTTTCGGGCGGGGAGAAGGTGGTCGTGAATCCACCGGGCGGACTTCGCGACGGGCAAACGGTCCGCGTGGCGGGAAGCTGAAACGAATTGCGTGACGGGAAACGGACATTTCGGAGGAACGCATGGGCGCCGTCGAACTGAAGAGCGTGTCGAAGACGTATCACCGCGACAAGCAGGCGGTGCCCGTTCTCGCGAACCTGAGCCTGAAAATCGACGCCGGGGAATTCGTCGCGCTCATGGGCCCGGCGGGTAGCGGCAAGACCACCGTGCTCAACCTCATCGGCGGCGTGGATCAGCCGACATCGGGCGACGTACTGGTCGCGGGAACCAATATCGCCGGCCTCGGTGGGCGTGCGTTGGCGCGTTGGCGCTCGCGAAACATCGGCTACATCTTTCAGATGTACAACCTGATTCCCGTTTTGAACGCGCTGCAAAACGTCGAGCTGCCGCTGCTGCTGCTGAAGATGAGTGCGAAGGAGCGGCGCAAACGCGCGCAGACCGCGCTCGAACTCGTCGGTCTCGGCGACCGGGTGAAACACTATCCGCGCCAGCTCTCGGGCGGGCAGGAGCAGCGCGTGGCGATCGCACGCGCGCTCGTGTCGGACCCCGAGGTGCTGCTGGCCGACGAACCCACGGGCGACCTCGACCGGCCATCCGCGGACGACGTGCTGAAGCTCCTCGAACGGCTCAACAAAGAGTTCAAGAAGACCATCGTGATGGTCACGCACGACCCCCACGCCGCCCAGCGCGCGGGCCGCACCGTCCACCTCGATAAAGGCCAATTGTCGGCTTAGAGGAGCGCGCCATGAGCATGCTGAATCTCGTGGCCGTGAACCTCGGCCGCAAGAAGTTGCGAACGACGCTGACCATGCTCTCGGTCTTCGTCGCGATCTTTCTGTTCTGCACGCTGCAGGGGATTCTCGACACGCTCGAATCGACCATCGAGGTCGGCAGCGAATCGCGCCTCATCACGCGCAACGCCATCTCCCTCGTGTTCGACCTGCCGATGGCCTACAAGGAACGTCTCAAGGCCGTGCCGAACGTGAAGAGCGTGTCGATTCAGAACTGGTTCGGCGGGCAGGACCCGGTCAACCCCAAGAACTTCTACCCTCAGTTCGCGGTGGAAGCCGAGACGTTTTTCCCGCAGTACGTCGCGGAGATGGACATCGTGGACGCCTCGCCCGCGCAGGCCGCGGTCGACCTGCCGCCGGGTGTCGATCCCAAGCTCGCGTCGTTCATGCTGGAGCGTAACGCCGCCGTCGTCGGCGAGAAGCTCATGAACAAGATGGGCTGGAAGATCGGCCAGACCTTCGCGATCAACGGGACGATCTATCCCGGTTCGTGGGAATTCGTGGCCCGCGCGGTCTATCGCCCGAAGAACAAATCCTTCGGCGAGGAAACCGTGTTCTTCCACTGGAAGTACCTGTACGAAAACTCGAATCAGCAGGCGCGAGCGGGAATCTTTTCGCTGGAACTCACCGATCCCACGCACGCGGCCGACGTGGCGCGGCAGGTGGACCTGCTCTTCGAAAACTCCTCGGCGCAAACGAAGACCGAAACCGAGCGCGCGTTTCAGGCGGGTTTCGTCAGCATGTTCGGCAACCTGCCCTTTGTGCTCGGCGTCATCGGCTTCGCGGTCGTCTTCGCCATCCTCTTCGTCGCCGCGAATACGATGGTCATGACGGTGCGCGAACGCACCGCCGAGATCGGCGCGATGAAGACGCTCGGGTTCGAGGATCGCGCGATTTTTCTCATGGTGCTCGCCGAAGCGGCCATCATCACCGTGGGCGGCGGCGCGGCGGGCGCGGTGTTCTCCAAGGTGCTCATCGAAGGTTCCGAATTCAACGCGGGCGGCATGCTGCCCGTCATGACGGTGAACTGGTCGACGATCGGCATGGGCATCGCCATCGCGCTCGTCATCGGCGCGGTGAGCGGCCTCATCCCGGCCGTTCAGGCCGCGAGGCTAAAAATCGTCGACGCCCTGCGGCGCGTGGAATAGGAGCGACCGATGGCCATTCCCATCAGCTACAACATCCGCAACGCCATCCAGCGTCCCGTCTCCACGCTCGCCGCCGTCGTCGGCATCGCCATGACGATCATGATTCTCATCGGCGCGCTGTCGCTCGCGAACGGATTCCAGGCGGCGCTCACCTCGACCGGCTCGCCCGACAACGTGAAGCTGCTGCGCAAGGGTGCCGATTCCGAGATCAGCAGCGGCATCACGCGCGACGCGGCGAACATCGCCCGCGCTCTGCCCGACGTGGCGGTCGGCGAGGGTAGCCGGCCGATGTTCTCGCCCGAGGTCGTGGTGGTGGTCGTCAAGGACCGCATCGACGGCAACGGTTCGTCGAACGTCATGGTGCGAGGCGTCGATCCCGAGGCGACCGCCCTGCGCCGCGAAGTGAAGATCACGCAAGGCCGCATGTTCGCCCCCGGCGCGGACGAGGTCATCGTGGGCTCGCGCATCGCCGCGCGTTTCGCGGGTCTCGCGATCGGTGACACGGTCAAGTTCGGCCAGACCACCGTGACGGTCGTCGGCAGTTTCGAAGCGGCCGGCGCGGCGTTCGAATCCGAGGTGTGGGGCGACAACGCCGTGCTCATGCCCGCGTTTCGCGGCGACGTCTTCCAGACGGTCATCTTTCGCATGAAGGACCCGTCGCGATACGACGCGCTGAAAAAGGAACTCGAAGACGATCCGCGACTCGGCGTGCAGGTGAAGCGTGAAACCGAATTCTACGAGGCGCAGTCCGAGATGCTCGCGAACCTCGTGCGTTTCATCGGCGTCTTCGTCACGGCCATCATGGGCGTGGGCGCGATCTTCGGCGCGATGAACACGATGTTCAACGCGGTGGGCCAGCGCGTACGAGAAATCAGCATCATGCTTGTGCTCGGGTTCCATCCTTTCGTCGTGATGCTCTCGTTCCTCGGCGAGTCGATTCTCATCGCCCTGGTCGGCGGGGTGCTCGGCTGCCTGCTCGCCCTGCCCCTGAACGGCCTTGTCACCAGCACGACGAACTTCATCTCGTTCAGCGAGGTTGCGTTCGCGTTTCAGGTCACCACGCAAACGATGATCGCGGGCATGATCGCCGCGGGCGTGCTGGGGTTCGTCGGCGGCTTGTTGCCCGCGTGGCGCGCGGCGCGCCAGCCGCTGATCGCGGGGCTGCGCGGCGGCTGATCCGTTCTGGCAGGTGAAACGTCACACGATTGATGATCGTCGGCGAGAGCTGCCCCTTCACCCACACGAGATCCGGTCCGTCCAGCGCGTTCGTGTAATTGTAGATCGTGTAGTCGCCGTCGCCATCGTCGAGGATGCCGGCGAAGCATGTGTCGCCGCGGCTCGGCAGATCGGTCAGCCAAGTCACCGCAAGAGACTCGGGATCAACGCGCCAGATCGCGCAGCGTTTCAGGTGCGTCCAGTAGTCGAGCTCGTACAGAAGCGACTGCACCTCGGGCGCGTACCGGTCCCATCCCAGGTCGTAGTCGCCGCTGCCGTTCAGGTTGCGCCTCCCGATGAGCCACACCTCGTCGCCTTGCTGGAAGACGAG